>NZ_MVPX01000247.1:0-5280 GCF_002043085.1 Gordonia sp. i37
AGGCCCGGCTGAATCCCTCGACCGTGTCGTAGCCGGAATCGAAGGCCACCTCGGTGACCGAACTCCCCTGGCGCAGATACCAGCACGCCCGCTCGAGCATCACCCGCCGACGCATCGCCACCGGTGACTCTCCGGCGAATCGGCTCACCTGCCTGCTGAAATGGAATTCGGAGCTGTGCGCACCCGCCGCCATTCCGGACAGCGAGACGTTGTCGTCGGCGAGTACTGCGTCGAGCAATTCACGCACGCGGTCACGACCGGGGTCGGTCATGACCGGAGAACAGGGGTCGTCGTCATGGTTCCAGTATCTGACGCCTGCGCCCTGCGCCGCTTGACCGTTCTTGCGGTACTCCCCCGAGACGCTCGACTCCTTCGGTGGTCGGCTCAGCCGTCGCCGAGCGACGTGCGCAATGACTCCGCGGTCGCCGCGTCCCGGGCCCACCGCGGCAGGATGAAAATCCCCTCGGCTTCGGCGGTGACACCGTCGGCGGTCAGGATACGGCCGGTCGCAATCGATTTGACACCCTCCACCCGATCGAGGCGCGCCTCCGCACGGATCGGCCCGAGCGCGGTCCCCTGTCGACAGCGGACGGTGAGGGTGCCGGTCATTCCCGGGTGTCCCGCGTGCTCGGCCGCCGAGCCCAACAGTTGATCGAGGACTGCGGCGACCATTCCGCCGGGCACGAGACCTGCCGGGCCCTCGTACGCCGGCCCCAGTTCGAATTCGGCGAAGGCCAGATCGCCGTCGTGGTGTACGACGACCGGTGGGGCGACGGGATTGCGTAGTCCGTTCACCGCGTTCCCCCACGTTCGCTTCGTACCGAAGGATCCACTCGTCCGCGTCCGCCCCGATCACCTGCCCGCCGCAGACGTGCGGGTGAGTCGCACGATGAGCGTCTCGGTAGCCTGCTAGGCATGAGTGACACACAGCGGAAGGCCTTCGACGTCGTGGTCGGCGACGACATCGCCGAGGTGAGCCTGATCGGCCCCGGCAAGGGCAATGCGATGGGCCCGGATTTCTGGGCGGAGCTACCGGTGCTCGTCGCCGAACTCGACGCCGACGATGCGGTCCGCGCGATCGTGCTCCGCGGTTCGGGTGCGCACTTCTCCTACGGACTCGATCTCGCGGCGATGGCCGGTGACCTCGGGGCGGTTCTCGCCGACGGCTCGAAAGCCAAGGAACGCACCGAGTTCCACGACACGATCCGTCGCATGCAGGCATCGATCACTGCCGTCGCGGACTGCCGCACACCGGTGATCGCGGCGATCTCGGGCTGGTGCATCGGCGGCGGCGTGGACCTCATCACCGCCGCCGACGTCCGCTATGCCAGCTCCGACGCGAAGTTCAGTGTGCGCGAGGTGCGTGTGGCGATGGTCGCCGACGTCGGCACCCTGGCCCGCCTGCCCGGGATCATCGGCGAGGGGCACCTGCGGGAGCTCGCGTTGACCGGCAAGGACATCGACGCCGCCCGCGCGGAGAAGATCGGGCTCGTCAACGACGTGTTCGCCACCCCGGAGGAGGCACTCGAGGCCGCTCGAGCGACCGCCCGCGAGATCGCCGACAATCCGCCGCTGGTGGTCCAGGGCGTCAAGGCCGTGCTCGATCACAGCCGTTCCGCGGCTCAGGCCGACAGCCTGCGCTATGTGGCGGCCTGGAACGCGGCGTTCCTGCCGAGCAACGACCTCACCGAGGCGGTGACGGCCGTCTTCGAGAAGCGCAAGCCCAGGTTCTCCGGATCCTGAAGAACCGAAGCGTCACCGGGAGGCCGGCCTCAGTCGGTCGGCGTGAGTTCGAAGACCGGGATCAGCCGGTCGGTGCGCTTCTCGTAGAGATCGAAGTTGGGCCACACCGACCGCAACTCCTGCCATGCGGCGGCTCGGTGATCGTCATGGAGTTCGGCGACGCGCACCGCACGGCGCCGGCCACGGTCGATGATCTCGGCGGAGTCGGTGGCGCGCAGGTTGTACACCCATTGCGGAGTCTTCTCGCCGCCGAAATACGATCCGGCGATCAGCCAGCGGCCGCCGGATCGCGGGACCGCGAGCAATCGCGTCTGCCGCTCCACACCGCTACGCCTGCCCGCCACCAGCACGGTCGTGTTCGGCAGTCCGGCAATGTCGAGCAGTCCGTACCGCTCGCCGGTCAACGTACGTATCACGTTGTCACACTTGACAATCTTCGGAAGATAGCGCGGCATCCAAGGAATCGAGCCGATGCGGACGGCCAGCGGGGTGAGTAAGCCCATCCGCCCAGTCTGGCACGGGCCCGGTGCACGAGACCGACATGGTTGCGCAGCGGGCCCCCATACGTCAAGGGCGGGACTCACAGGTGTGGATGCAAGTGCGCACCACAGGTCCACGTCGGCGCAGGATCTGCCCATGACATCCGATCACCGCAATCCCACATCCCCTCAGCCTGTCTCCGGGGCGGCCGACCCCGTACCCGACAGCACCGTTCCCGACAGCACCGTTCCCGACAGGGCCGTTCCCGACACCGATCCGATCCCACCGACCGAGGCCGCGCAGCTGCCCTTCTACGATGTCGCCGAACTCCGCGAACGGTGGCGTGCCCTGATGGGGCCACTCGGATTCGACGAGCCGACCCTGTGGCTGGTCTTCGTCGAACGCGGCACGCAGATGATTCCCGTGATCAACCAGCTACCACTGCCGCACACCCCGAATCGCCATCTCCTCGACACGATGATGGAGCACCTCGGTCAGGTGATCGCCGCGAGCAGCGGATTGTCCCTCGCCGCTCTGCTGGCGCGTCCGGGGGCTGATGGGGTGACGGCGCGAGACCGCGGGTGGGCATCGATGATCACCGAATGTGCTGCACGCCACCGAGTCCCACTGCAGCCGCTGTTCCGCGCCAACGACATCGCGGTCGTCGCGTTGCCCGGAGACGCCGAGTCGGGTGCGCTCGACGCGGCGTCCTGACCTCGCCCGCGGACGGCGCCTCAGCCGGCAGATGAGTACGTCGGGACGGGTTGTGCGTCGAGGTCGACCGCACCGTTCATCGGCTGGTCCACCTCCGCGGTCGTCTCGCCACCGTAGGTCGCGGTGTAGTGCGCCCGCCAGGTGACCCCACCGAACACCGATACCGAGGTGGGGGTTGCCGGATCGAGTTCCCGGACCAGGTCGTGCAGACTGCTCGGCGCGCGCCAGCGGACCGAGGAGACCTCTGCCGAGCGGTACAGGCGTTGCACGCATCCCGGCCGATCCGTCGAGGCGTCGGCCTGCGTGGAATTCGCGCATCGATCCAGGTAGGTGTGCAGCGCCGAGTCCACCGCAGCATTGCCGGCGTCACCGAGGGTGACGCCGGGATCGGCCCTCGTCGGCGCCGCCGCACCCCCGGTGACGTCGGTCGAGTCGGTGACGGCAAGGTAGCGATTGCTGCTTCCCCAGACAAGACGGCCCGGAAAGACATAGGCGGTGCCGATCCCGGCGACCGGCCGACCCTGCAGCGACAGACCGGGAATCGTCGACGACGCCAGTTCCACCGCGGCGAGACCGTCGTCGACCAGCCATCGCCGGCCGTCGCGTACCGTGCGATACGTCGTGCGGACCGGATGGCCACCGATCCGGAACTCGGCACCGACGTCGGCGGACTCGCCGGCGGTCCGGGAACCGGGGGGTGGGGTCGGCGCGACCGGAGTCGTCGAGCCGCCGCTGCTTTCACCCGAACCGAGCTCGCGTGCGGAGACGTCGGTGATCGCGGCGGCGGCGTGCGCCCGCGCCAACGCGTCGGACGTCAGGAACTCGCGCGACGGGGGCTCGGTCATCAGCGCGAGCGCGGCGGCACCGTCGTCGTCGGCGACCGCGCGCAGAAAGGCAGAGACCGTCTCGGCCGGGGTGGACGGCGAGGAATCCTCACGTCCAAGGGTGAACACCAGCGTCGTCGCCACGGCAACGACGATCACCACCAACGTGGCGGCGCCGGCGAGCCATCCTCGTCCCGGCCGGCGGCGCCACGTGGTGGTGGGCTCACTCACCCGACTGCGTCGCCCCTTCTGCGTCCACTCCTTCTGCGTCACCCTTCGGCGACTCCCCCGCGGTGTCCCCTGCCGCAGCGGCACCGTCCTGCTCCTGCGCGCCGAGCGAATCGGTGAGCGTCGCCGCCAGCAGCCGGGCGAACGCGGCCGGGTCGTCGAGTTCGCCGCCTTCGGCGATCAGCGCCATGCCATAGACGAGTCGGGCGGTGTCGATGAGCGACTGGTGATCGGTCGTGGCACCGAACGCCTTGTTCAGGCCGGCGACCAGCGGGTGCGCGGCGTTGAGTTCGAGTGCCCGCTTGGTCTTGGGCACCTCCTGACCCGACGCCCGATACAGCTTCTCCAGCTGCGGCGACATCGAGAAGTCGTCACCGACGAGGCACGCCGCCGATTCGGTGAGTCGTTTGGACAGCCGAGCCTCGGTGATGTCGTCGGAGAGCGCCTCGCCCAGCCACGTCAGCAGACCCTCGAAGTCCTTGGCCTTCTCGTCGTCGGCATCGTCGGCGTCGGAGTCCCCGTCGATGCCGTCGAGGTCGACGGCTCCCTTCGCCACCGACCGGAACTGCTTGCCCTCGAATTCCAGGCCGGCACCGACCCACATCTCGTCCACTGGATCGGCGAGGATCAGCACCTCGATCCCCTTGGCGCGGAACGCCTCCAGATGCGGGGAGCTCTCGATCTGCTGACGCGACTCACCGGTCATGTAGTAGATCGAGTCCTGCTTCTCCGGCATCCGGCCCACGTAATCGGCAAGCGACGTCAGTTCTTCGTCGCTGTGGGTGGAGGCGAACACCGACGCCTTGAGGACGGCATCGCGGTTGTCGAAGTCGTTGACCAGACCTTCCTTGAACACGCGACCGAAGCTCGACCAGAAGGTCTGGTAGTCCTCCGGCCGGGAGCTGCGCATCTCGCTGACCGTCGAGATGACCTTCTTGGTGAGGCGGCGCCGGATGGCACGGATCTGCCGGTCCTGCTGCAGGATTTCCCGAGACACGTTGAGCGACAGGTCCGCGGCGTCGACGACACCCTTGACGAACCTCAGATACTCGGGCATCAGCTCTTCGCAGTCGTCCATGATGAACACACGCTTGACGTAGAGCGAGATACCGACGTTGCGCTCGCGCATGAACAGATCGAACGGCGCCTGGGTGGGGATGAACAGCAACGCCTGGTACTCGAAGGTGCCCTCGGCCTTGAGCGTGATGATCTCCAGAGGCTTTTCCCACGCATGCGAGACGTGCCGGTAGAACTCCTCGTATTCCTCGTCGGACACCTCATCGCGCGAGCG
>NZ_MVPX01000248.1:0-1435 GCF_002043085.1 Gordonia sp. i37
GTCCCACGCATGCGAGACGTGCCGGTAGAACTCCTCGTATTCCTCGTCGGACACCTCATCGCGCGAGCGCGCCCACAGCGCCTTCATCGAGTTGATGGTCTCGGGCTCGACGGTGGTGACGGTGGTCGGCTCACCGCCCTCTTCCTCGGCGGGCGTCGTGGTGGTCTTCTCGACATCCATCCGGATCGGCCAGCCGATGAAGTCGGAGTACTTCTTGACCAACGAGCGCAAGGTGGCCGGGTCGGTGTAGTCGTGCAGGTGGTTCTCGGTGTCGACGGGCTTGAGCGTCAAGGTGACGGCGGTGCCCTGCGGCGCGTCGGCGACCTCGTCGAGGGTGTAGGTGCCGTCCCCGGTCGACTCCCATCGGGTGCCGGTTGCCTCGCCCGCCTTCCTGGTGACCAGGGTGACGGTGTCGGCGACCATGAACGTGGAGTAGAAGCCGATTCCGAACTGGCCGATCAGCTCGTCGGTCGCAGCGGAGTCCGACCCGGACTTCTGGGCCTCGGCGAGCTGTTTACGCAACTCCGCGGTACCCGACTTGGCGAGGGTGCCGATCAGATCGACCACCTCCTCGCGCGACATGCCGATGCCGTTGTCGCGCACGGTCAGCGACCGCGGACCCGACTCGCCCTCGGCCGGTTTCACGGTCTCGAGCGTGATGTGCAGATCCGACGTGTCGACGTCGAGATCCTTGTTCAGCAACGACTCCAGACGCAGCTTGTCGAGCGCGTCCGAGGCATTCGAGATCAACTCCCGCAGAAAGCTGTCCTTGTTGGAGTAGATCGAGTGGACCATCAGGTCCAGCAGCTGCCGGGTCTCGGCCTGGAATTCTCTGACTTCTGATGCGGTACTCATCGACGACCTCCACATGCTCATGGATCACCTATCCCCGACCGGGCGTGCGCCGCGGCGGACGCGGTCTGCCCGGGTCGGGGGACAACGTCGGATTTTAGCGAGCCGTGAACGCAGTACGCTGAACAGGGTCTCGCACGATCGACGGCGCCCGGTCGCCCGACACCGAGGAGGTGACGACGGTAGATGACGGTTCCGCGGATGATGCTCGTGCACGCCCACCCCGACGACGAATCATTGTGGACCGGCGGCACGATCGCCCGTCACGTCGAACTCGGCGGCGACGTGTCGGTGGTGACCGCGACCTGGGCGACGGGTACGTCCCGGCACGGTGAACTGCGCAACGCACTCACCGAGCTCGGGGTGACACGCGAGCCGATCATGCTGGGATTCGCCGACGACGGGGTCCCCGTGTCGGCGCCCGGCGCGAAGAGATTCTGCGACGTCAGCTTCGACAAGCAGGTGCGGATTCTGGTCGGCCACATCCGCCGGCTGCGCCCGGAGATCCTGCTCACCTACGATCCGGTCGGCATCTACGGGCACCGCGATCACGTTCACGCGCACCGGCTGGGGGGGGGGGGGG
>NZ_MVPX01000249.1:0-10845 GCF_002043085.1 Gordonia sp. i37
TGTACATGGCCACCATCGCCGACTGGATGATCGAGGACGTCGTCGACGACTTCTTTCCGACGATCTCCCGGTACGCCCTGCCGGGCACGCCACCTTCGGGCATCGACCTCGAACTCGACGTGTCGGCGTGGGTCAAGCAGAAGGCCGCGGCGGTCGCCTCACATCGCTCGGAAGTGGAACGCAGCCAGATGATCTCGAGTCTGATGAATCTGCCGCGCGAACGGCGTGACCGCCTCTTCGGCACCGAATGCTACATCCGCCGCGACCTCGTGCGCGGCGGCGTCGACCTGTGAGAAGTGTACTGCCACCCCGTCGTCCGCGCCGTCACTGACCTGCCGGCTCCGCAATCATCGACCCGCCGGCTCCGCCGGGGAGGAGCGCAGTCCGCTCGCGCGGTGCACGCGACGATCGACCGCCGCCCGTAACGTCTCCGGGGTTCCGACGATCCGAACCCGCGACTTGGCGCGGGTGATGGCGGTATAGAGCAGTTCGCGGGTGAGCAGCGGCGAATCCGGCGGTGGCAGAACGACGGTCACCGCATCAAATTGGCTGCCCTGACTGCGGTGGATGGTCATCGCGTAGGCCCACATCGTCTCGGCCAGCCGCGCCGGCGGGACGAACATCGGAGCGCTGAACTCGCTGCGCCGGAAGGCAACGGTCAGCGACGGATCGCCGGCCTCGGCGATCACCACACCGCAGTCCCCGTTGAACACCCGGTTCTGCCGATCGTTGGCGGTCACCAGGATCGGCATCCCGGGCTGTGGCGCCGCGAGGTCGGGCGTCACAGGCGGGTGGCCGGGGATCTCACCGCACCACTCGACGATCTGACGCGTCCACCCCTGCACACCCCACCGGCCCGCACGGTGGGCACACAACACGCGGTGTGAATCGAGCACCTGCAACGCGGTCGGCGCATCGCCGGCGCGGGCTGCCGACCACAGATCGGTGACCCAGGCGACGACGTCGCGGTGGATCGCGGGATCGTCGGGCTCGACGAGCACGATGTCGGCCAGCTCGCCGGAGCCGATGAGCTCGAGCACGCGATCGCCGTCACCGTCATTGACCGCTGCGGCGACCGTGGCGATGCCGTCGCGGTTGCGGAAGTTGCGGGTCAGTTCGACGATGCCATCGGCCAAACGCGGACGTTCGGATGCGGTGATCCGCGAGTCGTCCGCCAGGGCCATGATCTCGGCATCGAGTGCGGTCCCACTGTCGTGATCTGCGCCGCTGGAGTGTGTTGCGCCGCTGGAGTCTGTTGCGCCGCTGGGTGGCCGCTCGACGAGGTCGGCGAGCACCGCACCGGCCTCCACCGACGCGAGCTGATGGGGATCACCCACCAGGATCAGGCGCGCATCCGGACGCACCGCCTCGAGGAGGTGACTCATCGCGGTCACCGACAGCATGGAGGTCTCGTCGACGACCACCACGTCGTGCGGCAAGCGGTTACCCGGTCCATAGCGCGGCCGCGAACCGGGTCGCCAGCCCAACAGTCCGTGAACGGTCACCGCGTGTACCGGTGGGCCGCTTGCCGAGTCGCCCGTGACCGACGAGTCCGGGCCGAGCCCGCGGCTCATCCCGTCGAGTGAGGCCTGCAGCTGGGCGACCGCGCGGCCCGTGGGTGCGCACACCGCGATGTGCAGTCGTGCCGGGGCGAGCCGATCGAGCACGGCGAGGATGCGCGCAACGGTGTAGGTCTTGCCGGTACCCGGACCTCCGGTGAGCACCGAGGTCCACCGCGAGGCGGCGACGGCGGCGGCCAGCCGCTGTCGAGGTGCAAGGCCGGCGCCCTCGCCGAAGACCTCGTCGAGGGCACCGGTGACCCGCTCGGCCGAGACCTCGGGCACCGACGCGGCTCGTTCGGCGAGGACGGTGCGGATCACCTGCTCCTGCTGAAAGTACTTGCGCAGGTATATCAATGGCCCGTCGACGGTGTCGGCGACGACCAGCGGCCGCAGGGGGCCGCCATTGGCACCGACGACCAGCGGACTCGAGCGCAACCCGCCGACGAGTTCGTCGGCGGACGGCAGTGCCGGCATCAGCGCTCGGCCGTCCGCCCCGACGGCACCGCCCACCCCGACTGCACCTCCCACTCCGATGGCCCTGCGCTCCGGCGCGGAGTCGTGTTCTGCGCCCGCGGCGATGTCGGCCAGGTCGCGGACCGCCAGGCAGGTCGAGCCCAGGCGCACCGCGCGCACGGCCAGCGCTGCGGCGAACTCGGCGATCTCGGACACCGGTTCACCGCACATGCGTACCAGTCGGGTCGCGACGTGCACGTCGGCGGCGTCGAGGATGCCGACGGCGTTGGCCTCACCGAGCAGCCCGCGGGCCCCGTGCACCCGCCTGCCGTCATCGGTGTGGGCACCGGGGCCGGCGGGATCGTCGACCGGGACGACGGTGTCCGGTGGTGTGGGCGGCGTCATCGTGGCGCTCCCGCCAACAGATCCGAGAGCGTCGTGATCAGCTCTGCGGGTACCGACCACTCGAACACACCGCACCCCGCTGGGGTCGACGGCCCGGCCATCCCGCGGACGAAGTGGTACTGCACCGGCCCGAGATGCGCCGCGGCTGCGTACCCGGGCAGCCGCCAGCGCAGATAGCGATGCAGCGCAACCGAATACAGCAGCGCCTGCAACGGATAATGGGATCGGATCATCTCCGCGGCCATCGCCTCGGCCGAGAAGTCCTCGACCATCAGCGCCCCCGGGCGCAGTCGATTGGTCTTGTAGTCCACCACGACGAAGCGTCCGTCGGGAATCCGCAGCACCGAATCGATGCTGCCGGTGAGGAATCCACGCAGACGCTGGGCGGGCAGCGACGCCAGGATCGGCACATACGGTCGCAGCAGATCGTGCGATGGCAGCAGGTCGCTCATCAGTTCGGCGATGGCGGCCAGTGGTGCGCCCGCGCCGGCGGGATCACTGCCGGTCACCTCGGGCGGACCCAACGGCATCTCGAAGTCCAGCTCGGCCAACCGATCTCGCGGTCCGACGCTCCAGAGGTCACCGAATCCGAGTGGCGTGGTGAGTACCTTGTCGAGGGCGGAGGTCAACGCGTCGACATCCACCGGCATCCCATAGCGAGATGCCGATCGCTCGCACAGTTCGCGCACATGAGCTCGCCGATCGGGCGCGGAGGTGTCGACATACTCGAGGGTTTCGTGCACAAGGGTGCCGAAGGTCGCACCGAACGGCATGCCGTTCATCGGTGACGGCGTTCCGGCCCGCTCGTCGGCGTCGGCGATCGGCAGTGCCTCCTCGACAGCCTCGACGGGCTCGTCGTCCACGGACTGCGCCTCGGGTTCGGGTTCGCTGCCGCTGTCGCTGTCGCCAGAACCGAATGACGCGTGTCCGGCGGCGGCGATGATCGCCGAATACGACGTACGCCGCCACCCGCTGTCGATCCGACCGCCGAACACCGCCGCGGAGAGCTCGTTCGGTGACCGCTTGGCGGTGTCGGACACCCACCGCCCGGGGTCGAGGCCGCCGGCGGATTCGACACTGATGGTGTCGGTACCCGCACCGAGTTGGACGAGCCGGGCCTCGCATTCGTCGGGATCGGGCACCCGCACCGACTCGGCGACGGTCGTTCCCGGCTCCATGTAGCCGGGCGGGTGTCCGAAGATCAGGCGATGCAGCGCCGAGTCGCTGGTGCCGCGCGACGGCGCCCACCAGGCAACCACCTGCGACCCGGCGCGGGTCAGCGCCACATACAGCTTGCGCAGGTCCTCCCCCGCATCCTCGGAGATGCTGCGGCGCAGGCGTTCCGGACGCCCGGTGGTGTCCAGACCGCCGACGTCGAGGTGCCGGTCACCGTTGTCGTCGTGGTAACGGAAGGTCTTCGGCGACGAGTTGCGGGCACCGTCCCAGCCGAACGGCACGTAGACGATCGGAAATTGCAGCCCCTTACTGGCGTGCACCGTCATGATCTGCACGACCTGGGTATCGCGGTCGAGTCGCCGGGTCTGCTCCTCCGAACGCCGCCACAGCGATTCGTCGGCGATGCGGTCGGCCAACCACTCCACCAGACTCGAGAGCCCGCAATCCTCCTCCACCACATGGCGATTGCACACCGTCGACACCTGCAGCAGATCGGTGAGCATCCGTTCGCCGTCGGCGCCGGCGAGCACACGACCGGCCACGCCGTGGTCGGCGAGTATCCGCTGCGCCATCGCGGCGAATCCGCCGTCGTCGAAAGTCCGTGCCAGATCCGCCAACCCGGCCGCCAGCTCGGTCAGCTCGGCGTCGCCGGCACCGGCCAGCCGCTCGGGGTCCCAGCCGATGAGCGGTGTCAGCGCAGCCAGCGCCACCCGGTCGTTTCGTGCGGGCGACTCGATCGCCCGCAGCACCCACAACCAGTGCCGGGCACTCATGGTCGCGAACACGCTCGTACCGGTCCCCACCACCGACCCGATACCGTGGCCGCCCAACGCGTTCTGCAACGGCTCGATGGTGCGGTTGGCCGACACCAGTATCGCGATGTCACCCGGGTGCACCTCACGGACTCCGGAGTCGGTGGTGAGCTGGGTGCCCGACGCGAGCAGCGACGCGACATCGGCGGCGACGTCGGCGATGACCGCCGCGCGGACGTCGTTGACCGAGGCGAATGCGCTGTTGCGCATGAGGACCGGGAAATCGTCGTGGCGAAACCAGCGCACGCGCAGCGACGGCACCGGTTTCTGAGCGTCTGGCGTTCGGGTAGCTGGGCCCGTCTCCGACGAGGTGAGCCGGGTGCCCGGGCGGCGGGCATTCACCTGGTGCACCGTGATCTGGTCGTTGCCGAGATTGGCGCCGCCGTAGATCCGGAACAGCGCCTCGACGAGGTTCTCGTCGGAACGCCAATTGGTGTCGAGGGCCAGGCGCTGCCCCGCCACCCGCACCGCGTCGAGGTAACTGAGGATCTCCGCTCCGCGGAAGGCATAGATGGACTGTTTGGGGTCGCCGACGAGCACCAGACGCCGCTGACCGTGAAAGCACCGGCGCAGGATCTCCCATTGGAGCGGGTCGGTGTCCTGGAACTCGTCGACGAGGATCAGCTCGAACGTGTCGCGGATACGCGCGCACGCGTCGGCGCCGATGTTCTCGTCGATCACGATGCGGTACAAGATCATCTGCAGATCGTCGTAGGTCCGCAACCGGGACTCGCGCTTGCGGCGCTCGACGATCTCGCGTACGCGATGGCAGAAGTTGACGCGACGGGTCGCGGCACGGTCGGCCCGCGGTGCGCCCTCGGCGTCGGCGACACCGGCCGGGACGAGGTCGACCGCCGGATTGCGCACGGCCTCCTTGGCGATGGTCACCGCATCGTCGAAGGTGAACACCGGATCGTCGGGGTCGCGGCCGAAACCGCGCAGATACAGATCCAGGGCAGTCTCCTCGACGAGATCGTCGACGTCCTCCACGATCTCGTAGACCAATTCGCGTTCACCGAGGAACCCGAGCGCCTCGAGCATGCGGTTGCAGAAGGTGTGGGTGGTGGCGATGGTCGACGCGTCGAAGTCCGACAGGGCGCGCGCGAGTCGATCCCGGCGCAACGCGATCGTCTCGGCGTCACCGGTGAGCATCAGCGAAAGCAGTTCGTCCGGTTCGGCGTCGGGCGTCTGCGCGGAAGCGGCACCGGGGTCGGGCTCGTCGGCTCGGGCGTCGATCGCGGTGAGCAGACCGGTGAGGCGTTCGCGCATCCGTTCGCGGAGTTCGGCGGTCGCCGATCGGCTGAAGGTGACCAGCAGCAGCTTGTCGATCGGCAGGCCCTCGGCGATGTGCCGGGCCGCGATGCCGACGATCGCGTAGGTCTTCCCGGTTCCCGCACTGGCCTCGAGCACGGTGGTGTGCTCGGCGAGGGGCTCGTCGAGCCGGAAGGGACGCGGGGCGTCGAGCCGGCCGTGGGCGACACCTGCTGCGGGGAAGGTCATCTGATCACCTCGTGTTCGACGACGGGGCCCCACAGCCGGCGGGCGAGCGTGGTGAAGACCGGCTCACCCGACACCAGGCCGATCTGTGCCCAGGGTGCGGTGTCGGCGGCGCAGACCGAGGTCAACGTGTCGAAGTCGACGGACGCGGTGACATCGGCGCCGTACACCAACCGCAGATAGGGGTCGGTATGCGCGCCGAACGTGCCGGCGAACGAGGTGGCCGCGGCGTTCAGCGCGATCATCTCCGAGCTCCCGCTCGCGCGTTTGATGCCATAGGCGGCACCGGGATCCAGCGGTAGTGGCAACACGGTCTGCAGACCGAGCCGACGGATCGCGACGAGCTCGGCGAGCAAAGCGAGCGGATCGTCGGGGCCGGCCAGGCGGACCACGGAGATCCCCGGCGCCTTTCGATCGGCGCGGCCGATCATCGTCGTCGAGTCGATCACCGGACCGCCGACCGCGCCGCAGCGTTGCGCCGCGGCGAGCGCGACAAGCCGAATCCAGGCCGAAAGTCGGTGTTTGGCGCGCACTTTCGAGTAGGTCGCGGCGACGATACCGGTGCCGAAGACGTCGCCGACGCTCCCGTGCACCCGGGTACCGTCCGGGAGGTCGAGCACGAAATCACGGGTCGCCGCATCTCCGTGCCGCAGACCGACCGCCGCGTCGTACACCGCACCGACCTGCCGTGAGATGCGGACCAGTTCGCGTCGCCCGAATTCGGCCGGCGGCAGGGTGCCACGGCGCACCTCGGCCATCTGGCAGTCCCGGAGATCGGCGCCGGCGAGCATACGGGCCAACAGCCGATCACCGATCGCCCACTCCTCGAGACCGGCGACCCTGACCTCGAGGCGGTCGGAATCGTCGTGCTCCTCATCAGGAATCCGGGCACCGAGACGCTGTCGCACGAAACCCTCGATGGGATTGGCGAAAAATGAGACGAGCGAGGTCAATTCGACGTCGGAATCGGCGTCGGGGGCAGGGATCCCGAGGTGGGCACCGGCGATCGGCCGCACCGGCTGTTTCGAGCCCCGCAGGGCACGGGCACCGGCGAGCAGTCCCCGATCGAAACTGAACGGACCCTGCACACCACCGACGCCACCGGGCTCGAAGTTGCGGGCATCGAAGCCGTGCAGGGTGTGCCGGCGGATCACCTCGGCAGCCCGGATACCGCAGAGGGTGGCAACCGTGTCGGCGAGTTCGCTGACAACCACCGCAGGCGGCACCCGACTGCCCGAGACCGGGTCGGCGCCGGTGTAGAAGACCAGGAAGTGTTCCTGCGCGGCGGTCAGCGCGTCGAGGAACAACTGGCGATCCTCGGCGCGGGGGTTGCGTTCACCGACCAGCGGAACCCGACCCAGGATGTCGTCGCCGTCGACGCGCAACGCCCTCGGGAAGGCCTCGGCGTCGACGCCGAGCAGCACGATGACCCGGTGCGGTACCGAGCGCATCGGCACCAGCGTGCACACCGTCAATTCACCCGTGCGGAAGTTGGCCCGTGTCGGGCGCCCGGCGATCATCATCGCGACGAGATCGCGCACATCGGAGAGCCGCAGCAGACGCTCACCTTTCGGCGGGTCCTCGGTATCACATGCGAGTGCCTCGGTGATGGATCGGTGCGCCTGCGCCGTCTGCCATTCGTCGCCGGGCGCGGTCTCGGTCAACTCGTCGACGACCGCGATCAGACTCTCGGCCCAGTCCGCCGCCGACGCGGACCCCGACAGGCGCACCACGAGCGCGCCCAGGCGGTCGACGAATTCCATCAGCCGTCCCGCCAGGTCGATCTGGGTGCTCTCCACACCCTCCAGCGGCAGTGCGGCACCCAGCCATTCACCGTCGTCCTCCTCGGCGACGACGCCGAGCGCCACCCGGTCGAGCCCGGCGGAGAAGGTCCCCTGACCGAAACCCGAGAGGCCGAACCGCTTTCGTTGCGTCTCATCGATTCCCCACCGGATTCCGCTGCGCGAGAGCCATTCCCGCACCCAATCCAGATCGTCGTCGGACATCGCGAAGCGACGGCTCACCGGTTCGCGCGTCAACAGGTCGGTGACCTGGCCCGCGGTGATCCGGCCGACGGCCAGTTCGACGACGGTGGCCACCACGTCGAGGACCGGATTGAGTTGGCGCAGACCGCGATCGGCGAGGCGGACGCGCAACGCGGCGGCCGGGTGGTCGAGTCCACTCTGGCCGAAGGCGCCGCGGATCAACGGCGCGAACGTCTCGACGTCCGGGCACATCACGATCACGTCGCGCGGTTGCAGGGTCGGGTCGGCGTCGAACAGATGCAGCAGCCGGTCCCGCAGGGCCTCGACCTGCCGTTCGGGACCATGGCAGGCGTGGATCTCGATCGAGTCGTCCGCGGCACATGTGCCACGGTCCGCGCGGGGATCGGAATCGTCGCGGATGCCGGCCTGCACGGTCTGCAGCACCGTCGCCGGGGGGTGGTCGCCCGCCCGATGATGCACCTCGGTGTCGAGGTGCCCGGCGATGGACAGCTGTAATTCCTGCACATCGTGGGACAGCCCGGCCAGCAACGGATTTCGCAAGGACGGTGGACGCCACGACGCGCGCCGGGCATCAGCGGGTGCCGCCGTCGTGGCCACCGCACGCCACAGCGCGGGACCGGGGTGCGGCACGAACAGGTGCACATCGCGGTGGGCACCGAGCGCCGAGGCCCCCTGCCGGAACGTCTCGGTGATGCGGGTCGGCCCGAACACCGACACCCGCGGCGGGAGGTCCACGGCGCCGGGGTCGGCGCGCACGGCCTCGCACAGTGCATCGAGCCGCTCCACCGGATGTGCGGCCCCGACGCGTTCGCGGACGGCGCGCCAGAACCTGGGTTGCCACGCCATGTCGTCGGGCAGAGCCGCGCCGGCGCCGTTACTCTGCCCACCGGCCGCCCAGTCGGCGAGCATGCCGGGCCGCTGGCGGGCGTAGCGCTCGAAGAGGTCGGCGATGTGGCGCGCAGTGGCGTACCGGCGACCGAGTCGGGCCCCGTCCGGGCCGTCCCCTTCGGTGGTGTTCGTGCCGGCGCCGGCGGCCGTTGCAGTGGATGCGGACCCGATGTGCCGGGCCAGCATCGCCATCTGCGGGTCGTCGACGAGGTCGTCGAGAACGGCGAGTACCGGCCAAACCAGCGCATCGGCGCGCCAGGCCGTCGCGGTCTGCGCGTCGGTGTCGAGGGCGTCGATCACGGCGTCGGTCAGCTCGCCCGGTGAGCAGAAGCCGATGTTGGCGGCGATTCCGTCACCGAGCTCGGGCGACGATCCCAACCGGACCGCCAGACGCTGCGACAACCACCGCTCGATTCCTCGCGCGGGCACGGCCACGATCTCGCTCGCCATCGGGTCGGGCAGACCGGTGGCCAGGACGTCGGCGAGCGCGTCGGCCAGGACGTCGGTGCGCTCGGCGCGGTGTAGTCGCAGCATGTCGCCTCGCTCCGGTCAGTCCCTCGGCCGCAGCTCCGGGAGTTGCGCCCGGTGGGACTCGAGGATCTGCCGGGCCGACGGCGGGATCGGGGTCGGCCGACCGGTCGCCGGGTCGATGACGACCATGGTGGTACGGGCGAGGGCACACAGGGTGCCGTCGGCGGCCGACAGCGTGGCGCCGATCGTGTAGGAACTCGTGCCCAGGCGCGTGATCGCCAACCGCATGACGACGGGATCGAGGGTGTAGTCCAGCGTTGCCCGGAACTCCACGTCCTGACGCACCACCAGGATCGGAAGTCGTTCGGCCCCACCCGGGAACCATCGGGAAAACGCGCGCACCCGGCCTTCCTCGAACAGCCGCGCAAATTGAACGTTGTTGATGTGGGCGTTGATATCCATGTCGCCCCAACGCAATTGGAGCTCGACCTCCGCGGGCGCGTGCGGCGGCGGCACCTCGGCGTCGGGTGTCGGTGTCGTCGGCTGGGTGTCGGGGTCCACGAGGGGGAGCCTAGCGCCACGCACCGACGGTCACGCGCGGCGACCCGCGCCGGGACACGCCCACAAATGGCGGCATGTGTCCGGCGTAGTCCGTACACTCATCTCCCGAGTGGGCCGAGCCGGACGTTGCAGGAGTATCCCGGCGCATGCGGACATGAGGGGCATTGGGGGCCGGGTGATCGTGCAGACGTCGCGGATGTTGTTGCGGCCGGTCGAACGCTGCGACGTCGACGATCTCGTGCGCCTCGACAGCGATCCGCACGTGATGCACTTCGTCAGCGGCGGCATCGCCACACCCCGCAGTCTCGTCGAGGAGTGGGTCGTGCCCCGCGCGCAGACCGAATTACGCACCGGCCGCGGCGGCCTGTGGACGGTGATCGATCGGCGTTACGGGGTGTTCCTCGGCTGGGTGTCGTTACGGGCGCCGCGGCACTCCAGCCGCCCAGAGCTGGAACTGACCTATCGGTTGCGGCGCGAGTACTGGGGCCGGGGCTTGGCCACCGAGGCCGCGCGGATCGTCACCGACCTCGCGTTCACCGACCTCGACGCGCAGCGGGTGTTCGCCAGCGCCACCTCCACGCACGCGGCCTCGCGTCGTGTCATGGAGAAGCTGGGCATGCGGATCTGCGGCATTCACGTCGGCGACGAGAACGCGCCGGGCGGATTCGGCGAGGTCGAATACGACCTGCTCCGTGAGGACTGGCAACGACGTCACGAGGGTTGGGGCGCCTCGACCGATCTGACCGCCTGATTCGGCGTTCACCGCGACGAGGACCATAATGTCCTGACATGGATGCCTCACCGCGACCGATCGGGCGGCGAGGACTACCGTGAAGAGGCGTGCGGCGTGACCGCGTCCGCACCCAGACCGTATCCACGGCCCGACACAATCGAGCATGCATGCCCACCAGCGGGTATGTCGACCACGATCGATGAGGAGACGTTCTTCCGATGAGCAGCCCCACCCCGACTTCGGCACGCCCTCACGTCGTCATCATCGGCTCCGGCTTTTTT
>NZ_MVPX01000025.1:0-1980 GCF_002043085.1 Gordonia sp. i37
CGGTCAACGCCCCGGGAAGTCGCTCTACGACGACGTCGAGGTCGGCGTCACCGAGGTAGTAGAGCACCTCGCTGAGCACGATGAGGTCGAAGGTGCCCGGCGGCCACGGACCGGTCAGATCCCCGGTGGACACACTGACCCGGGCGTCGGTGGTGGCCAGTCGGCGCACGGCGAGTTCGACCGCCCGCGCACTGACGTCGATACATGCGATCTCCTCGCTGCGGTCGGCGAGCGCGGCGCTCAGAACGCCGATGGAACAACCGGGTTCGAAGGTCCGCCGGTACCGCGGAGCGGTCAGCGACGCCAGCGTCAGCGCGTACTTGCGTTGTTCGTACCAGCGGTCGGTGAACCCCCACGGGTCGTCGGTGTCGCGGTAGACGTCGTCGAAGTAGTTCTCCGGCAACGTCTTCGGGCCGTCGTCGGGGTGTCGTGGGGTGGTCATCAGGTGAACACGTATTCGGTGGGCCGGGTGAGGTGGGCCAGCACGTGCGGCGGCAGGATCGCCTTGTCGGCCGGGTCGTCGGACAGGGGCCGGACCTGCGAGGCGAAGGCATGCACGGCGGCGTGCTTGACGGCAACCTCCAACGGGGACAACGGCGCCCGGCGCAGACGATCCCATGGCACGGCATCGTCGCCGGGAGTTGCCCAGTGCCACATCCAGATCGGGTACATCCAGAGCGGAACGCCCCGGCGTGTGCAGACCTCGCGGGCACAGTTTCCGAGTGCCTCGTGATCGGGGTGGCCGTCGCCGGACCAGACCGCGAGCACGGCCACCGACTCGTCGCCGCAGGCGTCGAGGTAGCCGTCGACGATGCGGCACATCGCCTCGTGGTGGGCGGCGAGGTCACCGTCGGGCAAGCCGTGCCACCGTGGCCGGTCGAGTCCGAGAAGGGTTGCAGCCGTGTCGAGTTCGAGATGGCGACGCATCACCAATCGCTCGGGTGAGACCGTTGCCGACCCGGGGTGGGATCCCGAACCGTCCGACATGCACACCACCGTGACCGCTACGCCCGCCCGGGCGGCGATCGACATGATCCCGCCGACCCCGAGGACCTCGTCGTCGGGGTGGGCGCCGAGGACGATCAACCGATCGACCGTCACCTCCAGATCGGTAGGAGTGCGCCCCGAAAGCCATTCTCGCCATCGTGATTCGGGGGTGCCGGGGATGTCGATCGGTCGCTCGGCGAAGCGCAACTGGGTGGGTGAGGGGCCGATGGTGGTCATCGTGTACCTGCTCCGGGCTCGAGGGTGATGCCGTCGCGGCCGGCGAAGCGACCGAACAGCGGGGCTTCGGTGAGCCGTCCGAGGTCGATCAGGTCGCGCTCGGCATGGGACTGCCGGAGGTAGACCTCGAGATCGGCGACGGCCTGCGCGTGCTCGGCGTCGCGCACCAACGGTGTCGGACCGAGAGCCCGCGCGACCCGGTCGATGACCTCGGTGGCCACCTGCTCGACCGACCAGCGGACCGACAGCGCAAGGCGGCGCGCCCCGTCGAGATCGTCGGGGTGTGCATCGACGATGCCGGCCGCCTGCTCGAGCATGGCGAATCCGGCCAGTAGGCGGGCGTCGATCGCGCCGAGATGCATCGCGGTCACGTCGTCGGCCGGGGACGTTCGGAAGATCGCATCGGCGACCTTGCGTGCCCCGCCCCACCAGCACGCGGCCACGCCGATGCCGCCGTGGAAGAACCCGGGACGGTCGAGGTAGGCACCGGGGGGACCGATCGGGCGGGCCGGTACGTCGTCGAGATGCACGGTGCCGGTCTCGGTGGTGCTCATCCCCGTCGCGGCCCACTCGGTGGTCTCCCGACGCACGCCCGCCTCGCTGAGGTCGACGGCGAACAGGGCGCGGGCGCCGTGGTCGACGTCGGCGGTCACCAGGGCGTGCGTGCACGTCTGTACACCCGAACACCACGGCTTCGCGCCGCGCAGCCGCCAGCCGCGATCGGTGCGGCACGCCTCGATACGAGGCTGTGGCGGG
>NZ_MVPX01000250.1:0-6197 GCF_002043085.1 Gordonia sp. i37
CGCCCCGGCCACCCGCGTGGTACTGCGCAAGCAACGCAACGTCACCGTGCTGATGGGCGATGTGTTCCAGATCGACCTGACCGCCAAGACGGTGACCTCCCGGTTGCTCGAGCGCATCACGGTGACGCCCTACGACAAGCTCATCATCGCCGCGGGCGCCGACCAGTCGTACTTCGGCAATGACCATTTCGCCGAGTACGCGCCGGGTATGAAGACCATCGACCACGCCCTCGAGTTGCGCGGACGCATCCTCGGCGCGTTCGAGCAGGCCGAGCTGTCCGACGACCCTGCCGAGCGCGCCAAGCTGTTGACCTTCGTGGTCGTCGGCGCCGGCCCCACCGGGGTCGAGCTGGCCGGTCAGATCGCGGAGATGAGCGACAAGACCCTCAAGGGAGCCTTCCGCAACATCGACCCCACCGAAGCCCGGGTGATCCTGCTCGACGCGGCTCCCGCGGTGTTGCCACCGTTCGGCGAAAAGCTCGGTCGCAAGGCCGCCGCGCGCCTGGAGAAGATGGGTGTGGAGATCCAACTCGGTGCGATGGTCGTCGACCTCGACTACGACGGCCTCGTGGTCAAGGAGAAGGACGGCAGCACCCGACGGATCGAATCGCAGTGCAAGGTGTGGTCGGCGGGCGTGCAGGCCAGCCCGCTCGGCAAGCAACTCGCCGAACAGTCGGGTGTCGAACTCGACCGGGCGGGGCGCGTGAAGGTGCTGCCCGATCTGACCATCCCCGATCACCCAGAGGTCTTCGTCGTCGGCGACATGATGGCCGTCGACGGCGTGCCGGGCGTGGCGCAGGGCGCGATCCAGGGCGGCCGCTACGCCGCCGATGCGATCAAGGCCGAGCAGAAGGGTCAGACGCCGGATCAGCGCAAGCCGTTCAGCTACTACGACAAGGGGTCGATGGCCACCATCTCGCGTTTCAGCGCGGTGATGCAGGTGCCGATCCCGGGTACCAAGAAGAAGTTCGAGACCGAGGGATACTTCGCCTGGCTCGGCTGGCTCGCGCTGCACCTGGTGTACCTCGTCGGTTTCCGCAACCGGCTGAACACGCTGATCAACTGGTTCTTCGCGTTCAGCACGCGCGGTCGCTCGCAGCTCGCGGTGACCGAACAGCAGGTGTACGCGCGCACGGCCATCGGCGCGCTGTCGGCACTGGAGAACAAGTCGGTGCCCGAGGTGGAGGCCGAGGCGGCCGGTGCCGACGACACCGCGGCGGCGACCGAATCCGCGAACAAGCCCACCAGCGACGCCGACGCCACCACGACCGAGGCCGACAAGGCCTCCGCGGCCGAGGCCAGCTAGGGGCTGGGCTGAGCCCTAGATCTGCGCGAGAGCTGCTACATCGAGGGCGTCGCAGTGGGCTCGTGCCTGAGCGACCCCCCGCCCCAGTGCGGTGGTGAGCGATGCATCGCCGACGAGGGCGAGCCGCGCCGCGAAATGGTCTGCGTCGACGTGGGCGGGGCTCGCGTCGGGGTACCGGAACACGCTGGTCAGTGCGTTGAAACCCGCTGCAGCACAAGCCGATCCGGCCCCCAACTCGAGTCCGTGACGCAGGATGGGACGCCGGTCGACGTCGACGTGGAGTCGTCCGCGCCATCGTCCGGCGTCGTCGCCGGGGTGATCGACGGCCGACCGGCCTATCTGGATGTGCTCGTGCAGATCGATCGTCGCGTCGGCGTCGGCGTGCACCTCGATCACCGAATCGTGGTGGGCTCCCCCGGCCACCACGGTGGGCTGCGGGTCGAGCCGCAGACGGGCGCCCGCGCCGACCTCGATACGCCATCGCGAGGTCGACTCCACCCGATCCGCGGCGGGCAGGGCGATCATCGCGGCCACCGAACCGAGGTCGAGCGACGTCGCCTCCGCGAGATGCACGAGAACCTCGATGTGGTCGCCGCCCAGCGGGGTCGCCGCAGTCCCGATCAGGTGTGCACGCGACGTCCCGGTCCGGCGAACGGCCAGCCCGCCGGTGGCACGCACACGCGGCGAGCGACCGGCCTCGACGACGATCTCGACCTCGGTGCGCATCTACCGTCCGGCCGCCCCGCCACCCACCGGCGCGTCGGCTGCGAGATGACCACGCACCCAGGCCAGCACATCGGTGGCGGCCGGATCGTCGGTGAGTGAGATCATCGCGGTCGGGCGGCCCTCCCGGACCTTGGCGGCGTCGCGACGCATCACCTCCAGATCGGCACCGACCTGCGGCGCGAGGTCGGTCTTGTTGATGACGAGCAGGTCCGACCAGGTCACCCCGGGGCCGCCCTTGCGGGGAACCTTGTCGCCGCCGGCGACGTCGATGACGAAGATCTGCACGTCGATCAGTCCGGTGGAGAAGGTGGCGGTGAGGTTGTCACCGCCGGACTCGACGAGGATCAGATCCAGCGGCGGATTGGCCGCGATCAGGTCGTCGATCGCGTCGAGGTTGGCGGTGATGTCGTCGCGGATCGCGGTGTGCGGGCAGCCACCGGTCTGCACGGCGGTGATCCGTTCGTCGGGCAGGACGGCGTTGCGGCGCAGGAAGTCGGCGTCCTCGGTGGTGTAGATGTCGTTGGTCAGCACGGCGACCGACAGTTCGTCGCGCAGTTGGCGGCACAGGGCCGCGACGAGTGCGGTCTTGCCGGAGCCGACGGGCCCGCCGATGCCGACGCGCAGCGCTTCTCCGGGCTCGCGATGGCGGCGTGGCCGGTCGTGGCCGTGATCGTGGGGTTCGCCGTCGATCAGGTGCGGGGGCATGGATTCCTCTCGGGGGTCGGATCGTGATCGGGCTTGGTCTGCGGTCGGCTCGGCTCGTGGGCCGAGCGGGTCAACTCATGAACAGGGGCATGGGCCGGGTCTCGTGACGCTCGGCGAGGACGTCGAGAATCGGATCGGACAGATCCGCGAGTCCGGTCGCGGCCTGCGCGGCCACCGCTTCGCACTCGGCACCGAGGTCGGCGATCATCACCGCGACATCGGCCGGGTCGAGGGCCAGGAGCCGCTGGCCGGCCGTCGCCGTGCCGCTCACCGTCGTGTAGACGCACACGAGCGCGGTCTGCATGCCCGACAGGCCCGACGCCGCGCCGACCGAGCCGCTGATGACCGGCAGATGAGTGCTCGGCAGGTGCGCCGAGAAATCAGTCGCCGGGAACATGCGGCGGGCCAGTCGGACCATGCCGCGGCCCTGAGCGAGAGACGCTTTGCGCGCGGCGGCCGACGGGGTGCGGGCATCGGTTTCGATCTGGGCGGCCCGAACGTCGAGGGTGCCCTCGGCCACCGCGGCGGCGATCGACGCCGCGACCAGGCCGCTGGTGGTGAGTCGTCGGTGCAGGAAGGCGGCGAGGTCGGCGACGCCGCGCACGAAGCCGTCGGTGATCGCCTGCTCGACACCACCGGAGTGGACGTGGCCGCCCACCGGCAGGCGCGAATCGGCCAGGGTCAGCATCATCGCCAACGACGACGTGGCGGGCGCAGCGGGATCGGTCACGGCGGCTCAGAACAGGAAATACCGTTGTGCCATCGGCAGTTCGGGCACCGGCTCGGCATCCCACACCGCCCCGTCGATGCGCACGGTGAAGGTGTCGGGGTCGACCTCGATGGTCGGCGTCGCGGCATTGCGCGGCATGTCGGCCTTGCCGAGGGCGCGGGTGTTCTTCACCGGTACCAGCCGGCGACGGATGCCGATGCGATCGGCCAGATCCTCGTCGCAGCCCGGCGCGACGAAGCTCAGCGAGGTGTCGGCGGCGGTCGGTGCCGCGGCACCGAACATGGGTCGGGGCAGGACCGGCTGCGGGGTCGGGATGGAGGCGTTGGCATCTCCCATCTGCGCCCAGGCGATCGCGCCGCCCTTGATCACCAGGTCCGGCTTCACACCGAAGAACGCCGGATCCCACAGCACGAGGTCGGCGAGCTTGCCGATCTCGACCGATCCGATTTCGTCGTCGAAACCGTGGGCGACCGCCGGACAGATCGTGTACTTGGCGATGTAGCGCTGTGCGCGGTTGTTGTCGGCGCGGCTGTCACCCTCGAGCGCCCCACGTTTGCGCTTCATCACGTGCGCGGTCTGCCACGTCCGCAACACCACCTCGCCGATACGACCCATCGCCTGCGCGTCCGACCCGATCATCGAGATCGCACCCAGGTCGTGCAGCAGATCCTCGGCAGCGATGGTCGACGGCCGGATGCGGCTCTCGGCGAACGCGAGATCCTCGGGCACGGTGGGATTGAGGTGATGGCAGACCATCAGCATGTCGAGGTGTTCGTCGAGGGTGTTGACGGTGTGCGGGCGGGTCGGATTCGTCGAACTCGGCAGCACGTTGGCCGCCGCGGCAACGGTGATGATGTCGGGTGCGTGCCCGCCGCCTGCACCCTCGGTGTGATAGGCGTGGATGCTGCGTCCGGCGATGGCACCCAGGGTCGATTCGACGAAGCCGGCCTCGTTGAGCGTGTCGGAGTGCAGCGCCACCTGCACCCCGGTCTCGTCGGCCACGCGCAGGCAGGCGTCGATCGCGGCCGGTGTACTCCCCCAGTCCTCGTGGAGCTTGAATCCCGATGCGCCGGAACGGATCTGCTCGCGCATGGCCTCGGCGCTGACGGTGTTGCCCTTGCCCAGCAGAGCGATGTTCATGGGCCAGTGATCGGTGGCGGCGAGCATCGACGCCAGATGCCACGCGCCGGGCGTGACGGTGGTGGCCTTGGAACCCTCCGCGGGTCCGGTGCCGCCGCCGATCAGCGTGGTGATGCCGTTGCCGAGCGCCTCGTCCATGATCTGTGGGCAGATGAAGTGGACATGGCAGTCGATACCGCCGGCCGTCAGGATCTTGCCGTTGCCCGCGATGATCTCCGTCGACGCCCCGATCACCAGGTCGGGATGCACCCCGTCCATCGTGTCGGGATTTCCGGCCTTACCCAGGGCTACGATGCGGCCGTCGCGGATTCCGATGTCGGCCTTGATGATTCCCCAGTGGTCGAGCACGACCACGCCGGTGATGACGGTGTCGGGCGCGCCATCGGCGCGGGTGGCGCGACTCTGCCCCATCGATTCCCGGATGACCTTGCCGCCACCGAACACCGCTTCGTCGCCGGCCAGACCCGGTCCGCCGCAACGGTCCTCGGTGACCTCGATGAGCAGATCGGTGTCGGCGAGACGAATCCGATCACCGGTGGTGGGGCCGAACAGTTGCGCGTAGCGGTCACGTCCGAGGATCGCCATCTCAGTCCACCTTCCCGGGCGCATCCAGCGAGATCCCGTGCACCTCACGGGTTCCGCCGAGCGGGACCAGTGTCACCGTCATCTCGATCCCCGGTTCGAAGCGCACCGCGGTACCGGCGGGGATGTCGAGGCGTCGCCCCCGCGCCTGATCGCGATCGACGTCGAGCGCCGGATTGGCCTGCGGGAAGTGGACGTGACTGCCGACCTGGACCGGGCGATCACCGGTGTTGGTGACGGTCAGGGTGATCGCCGAGGCTCCCGCGTTGAGTTCGATGTCGCCGTCGGCGGTGATCACCTCACCGGGCACGATCGTCGATTTCTGCTGCGCCACTGGATAACTCCCCTACCTCAGCCGATCGGGTGATGCACGGTGACCAACTTGGTGCCGTCCGGGAAAGTCGCCTCGACCTGCACGTCGTGCAGCATCTCCGGTATCCCGTCCATCACGTCGTCGCGGGTGAGAACCTCGCGGCCACTGGCCATGAGTTCGGCGACGGTACGGCCATCTCGCGCGCCTTCGAGGACGTGATCGGTGATGACGGCGACCGCCTCCGGATGGTTGAGCTTGAGTCCGCGACCCTGCCTGCGGCGGGCCAGCTCGGCGGCGTAGGAGATGAGCAGACGTTCCTGCTCATGCGGCGACAGTCGCACCGATTCCGTCCTTCCCCGTGTCGGTACCTGCTGAATTCGACACCCTCGGGTCCGAATTCACCTCCGGGGCACCTGCGGTGCACTCCGGCTCCGTCATCCTGCCACTTCTCGGTGCGCTCGGCGCGGCGAGCGCACCGAGGCGTCAGCCGGACGTCAGGGCACCGCCGCCGGCCGACAATTCGTCGAGCCGCGCGGGTGTGCACAACGGTGCCGTCCGGGTCACCTCGTCGACGGTGAAGGCCGCAGCGGCCAGGCCGCGGCGGATCACCAGTGCCAGCGACATCGCGGTCGCCGGCTCGTCGACCACATCGCCGGAGCGCCGCTCGAAATAGGCCTGCAATCGGCTCCCCCCCC
>NZ_MVPX01000251.1:0-33583 GCF_002043085.1 Gordonia sp. i37
CCGCGTTCCAACGACCGCGTGACCAGCCGGTGATGGCGACGCACTGCCGCGTCGATCTGTTCGGGCTCCCCGGTGGGCATCACCTGGGTGGACCCATCGCTGATCCACACCCCGGTCTGCGCGGCGGCCACCTGCATGACGGCCTTGGCATGGTCGGCGGCGGGATGCTCGAGTGACTGCTGCGCCGAGACGATCCCGCACGCCGCGCTGTAGTCGTAGGTGCCGTAGTGCAGTCCCCAGATGCGCCGGCCACCGCGATGGATGGCCTGCGCCAGGGTGGCGCGCCCGTCGGGGCCGAGCACGGCCTGCGGGATCTCGATCTGCAGCTCCACCCGCACGGTGGCCTCGGTGAGTCCGTGCGCGCGCTCGAACTCCTCGCAGAGGACCGTGATCGCGTCGACCTGCCGGACGTCGCGCAGTTTGGGCACGGTGACGACGAAGCCCGGGGGCACTCCCCCCGCCCCATCGAGAACGAGTTCGAGAGTGCGGATGCCGCGGGCCCGTTCGTGCGCACCGAGGCCCTTGGCCCGCACACCCGCCGACCGCGGGGCGTGCGGACGATCGGCGACCCAGCGGGCCAGGGTCTGCCCGGCGCGACGGGCGTCGGCGTCTTCGCGCTCGTCACCGCGCCAGCCGTAGCCGTCCTCGAGGTCGATGCGCAGATCCTCGATCGGATTGGTCGCCAATCGGGTCCGCACGATCTCGCGCACCTCATCACCGGCGAGCTCGGCCACCGCCGACGCGCTCGACTCCAGCTCGAGCGCGGCCGTTCCCCACCGGCGCGGGGTGTCGACGTCGACGTCGGCGGCACTGACGTACACGGTGTGCACCGGTTGGGGTTCCGCACGATCCCCGGGAAACCACCGACCGAGATCGGCGTCCACCGGTGCCAGCAACTCCTCGATCCGCGCACGGGCCTCGTCGGTGATGCCGCGCTCTCCGGCCGTGCCGTCGGTCATCGTGGCAACGTGCCTTCGGGAACCTCGATGTTCTGCAGCCGCACCTGGCTGCGACTGACCATCCGGTCCTGGTCGTCGAAGATCTCCACCGCCCACAGCTGCTGTCGCCGCCCGCGGTGAATGGGACTGGTACGTGCGGTGATCGTGCCCGTACTGATCGAGCGGAGGAAGTCGGTGTTGTTGTTCACGCCGACCGCGGTGCCACCGATACCGGTCTCCTGCAACCAGTAGAAGCCGCTCATGCTGGCCGCACTCTCGGCCACGGCGCAGTAGACGCCGCCGTGCACGATCCCGAAGGGCTGATGGTGCTTGGGGCCGAGTTCGAGAGTGGCGATCAGCCCGTCGATCGTCACCGACTCGATGACCGTGCCCAACTCGCTGTCGAGCCCGCGCCACCCGGTCGACTTCACGTACTCCTCGTTGCTCGTCATGACGACAAGAGTGTCATGTCGGATGGAATCGGGGTGAGTCGAAAACACCCCCGAGGAACCGGTAGGCCCCACATCTCGTTGGAGATGTGGGGCCTACCGTGGCGTGGACCGGGGGTCTCTGCAGCCCTCAGGACTCTCGCGCGGTCCAACGGTTACTTAATGTAGGCTAGCCTTACCACGCTGTCAAGCACGGTGGGCGACACCGGGTGAAGATCCAGGTCACACGCCATAACCACACACAGCGCCACCGACACGGTCGCGCTCTACGAGTCGGATGCGGCATCGAGGAGAATCGGCAGTAAAATGCGAAAGATGAACGGATTGGGAGACCTCGAGCGGGCAGTCATGGACACGCTGTGGGCCACTCCCACCCCACAGACGGTCCGACAGGTCCACGAATCACTCTCGGAGAACAGGTCACTGGCCTACACGACGGTGATGACGGTCCTACAGCGCCTGGCCAAGAAGAATCTGGTCACCCAGATCCGTGAGGACCGCGCCCACAAGTACGTGCCGACACATCCGCGCGAAGACCTGGTCGCCTCGCTGATGGTGGACGCCCTGAGCGAAGCCGACGCCCCTGGTTCCCGCCACGCGGCGCTGGTCTCGTTCGTCGGTCGGGTCGGAGCCGACGAGGCCGCCGCCCTGCGCCACGCGCTCGATGAGCTCGAAGCCGCCCGTGCGCCGCACGAAACCGGCTAGATTCACCTGACACAGCCCGCACAGCCCAACCGCGAGGACAGCCAACGATGACCGCCCTTCTCTTCGGCATCCTGACGTTGCTGTTGGTCGGTCCCGTTCCGGAGGCCCTGTCCCGCGCCGCGTGGCCGATTCGCGCGCCACGCGCGGCGATGACGCTGTGGCAGGCGATAGCCCTGGCCGCGGTGCTCTCGGCGTTCAGTTGCGGACTCGCGATCGCGGCGAATCTCCTCGCCCCCGGTGCCGACGGCACCCCGACCACCCACCCGCTGCACGAGATCGAACGTCTCGGCATCCCGCTGTGGTCGATCTACATCTCGGTCTTCGCCCTCACCCTGCTGATCGGCGCGCGGTTGTTGTTCACCGTGATCCGCGTCGGGGTGCGCACCCGCGCCCGCCGGGCCAACCACCGCCAACTGATCGACATCCTCGACGCCTGCGATCGCTCGGATCACACCCATCCGCTGTTCGCACGTGACATCCGCATGCTCGACGTGAGCGAACCGCTCGCGTATTGCCTGCCCGGCCTGCGTCAACGTGTCGTGCTCTCCGAAGGTGTGGTGTCCCGACTGACCCGCGACGAACTGATCGCGGTCATCGCGCACGAACGCGCCCACCTGCGCGCACGGCACGATCTGGTGCTCGAGGCGTTCATCGCACTCCACGAGGCATTCCCACGGTTCGTCCGCAGCAGTTCGGCCCTCGACGCGGTGAAGCTGCTCGTCGAGGCCCTCGCCGACGACCAGGCCGTCCGCGCCACCGCGCCGACCACCCTTGGTCGTGCGCTCGTCGCCTGCGCCGACGCGGTCGCCCCGCGCGGAGCGATGGCCGTCGGCGGCCCCACCACCCTCGCCCGGGTCAACCGTCTCTGTCACGACCGGCCCACCCCCCTGCTCGCGCTGGCCGCCTATGCCACCGCCGTGGCGATCCTCGTGGTACCCACCCTCGCGGTGGCCATCCCCTGGCTGACCGAGATCAGTCGGCTCCTCACGGCCCATCACTGACCGACGACATCGGCATCGGCCGGCACGGGTCACCCGACAACGCGCACCGGACCCGATAACCCATAGGCTGGGGACATGACCAACTCCGCCTCGTCTTCTCCTGCCACCAAGGCCCAGATCGGTGTCACCGGCCTGGCCGTGATGGGCTCGAACATCGCCCGCAACTTCGCCCGCCACGGGTACACCGTCGCCCTGCACAACCGCAGCATCGCCAAGACCGACGCGCTGATCCGCGACCACGGCAGCGAGGGTGCATTCATCCGCACCGAGAGCATCGCCGAGTTCATCGATGCACTCGAGAAGCCTCGACGCGTGCTGATCATGGTCAAGGCCGGCGACGCCACCGACGCGGTCATCAACGAACTCGCCGACGCCATGGAGACCGGCGACATCATCATCGACGGCGGCAACTCGCTCTATACCGACACCATCCGCCGCGAGAAGGCGATGGCCGAACGCGGACTGCACTTCGTCGGCGCCGGGATCTCCGGCGGCGAGGAGGGCGCGCTCAACGGACCGTCGATCATGCCCGGAGGCCCGGCCGAGTCCTACAAGTCACTGGGCCCGCTGCTGGAGTCGATCTCCGCCCACGTCGACGGCGAACCGTGCTGTACCCACATCGGCCCCGACGGCAGCGGACACTTCGTCAAGATGGTGCACAACGGCATCGAGTACGCCGACATGCAACTCATCGGCGAGGCCTACGACCTGATGCGCCGCGTCCTGGGCATGCCCGTCGCCGACATCGCCGAGGTCTTCGACGGCTGGAACTCCGGCGACCTCGAGAGCTATCTGGTCGAGATCACCGCGCAGGTACTCGCCCAGGTCGACGCCACCACCGGCACGCCACTCGTCGACGTCATCGTCGACGCCGCCGGGCAGAAGGGCACCGGTCGCTGGACGGTCAAATCGGCACTCGATCTCGGAATCCCGACCACCGGCATCGCCGAAGCCGTGTTCGCCCGCGCCCTCTCCAGCGCCACCGATCAGCGTGCCGCCGCACAAGGACTCGCCGGCGGCACCCCCGGCGCCGCCCCCACCGACACCGCGGCGTTCATCGACGACATCCGCGCCGCGCTCTACGCCTCCAAGGTGGTCGCCTACGCCCAGGGCTTCGACCAGATCGCGGCGGGCAGCAAGGAATACGGCTGGAACGTCGATCCGGGTGCACTGGCCACCATCTGGCGCGGCGGATGCATCATCCGCGCCCAGTTCCTCAACCGCATCCGCGAGGCCTACGCCGAGAACCCGGACCTGCCGAGCCTGCTGCTCGCCCCGTACTTCCGCGAGGCCGTCGAATCCGGTGTCGACGCCTGGCGCCGCGTGGTGGCCACCGCGGCGACCGTCGGGGTCCCGGTCCCGGCCTTCGCCTCGTCACTGTCCTACTACGACGCGCTGCGCAGCGAACGCCTACCCGCCGCGCTGACCCAGGGCCTGCGCGACTACTTCGGCGCGCACACCTACCAGCGCACCGACAAGCCCGGCACCTTCCACACCCTGTGGGGCGGCGACCGCAGCGAAGTCGAGCAGTAGCCCGACCGACCCACACACCCCGAGCACAGAAAGGGACGTCGAGCGCAGCGATGCAATTCCTGTCCGGACACCACCTCACCCATGACCTGACCTACGACGACGTGTTCGTCGTACCGAACCGCTCGGATGTGACCTCGCGGTTCGACGTGGACCTGGGCACCCACGACGGGTCGGGAACGACCATCCCGGTGGTGGCGGCCAACATGACCGCTGTCTCGGGCAAGCGGATGGCCGAGACGTTGGCGCGTCGCGGTGGGCTCGCGGTGTTGCCCCAGGATCTACCGCTGGCGGCGGCCGCACGGTCGATTGCCTTCGTGAAATCACGCGACCTGGTGGCCGACACCCCGGTGACGCTGACCCGCGGGGATTCGGTGTCCGACGCGCTGGCCCTGCTGCACAAGCGAGCGCACGGGGCCGCGGTGGTCGTCGAGAACGACGTGCCGGTGGGACTGGTGACCGAGTCCGCGTGTACCGACGTCGATCGCTTCACCCGGGTCTCCGACGTCGCGGCGCCGGTGATCGTCACCCTGCCGGTACACACGCCGCCCCGAGAGGTGTTCGACGCGCTCACCGATCTCCGGCAGGAACTCGCGGTGCTGACTCATTCCGACGGCACGCTCGCCGGTGTGCTCACCCGCGTCGGGGCGCTGCGTCACGGTGTGTATCACCCCAATGTCGATTCCGACGGCCGGTTGCGGATCGCGGCCGCGGTCGGGATCAACGGCGATGTCGCAGCGAAGGCGTCCGATCTGGTCGAGGCAGGCGCCGACCTCGTGGTCATCGACACCGCCCACGGCCATCAGGAACGCATGATCGCCGCGGTGTCGGCGGTCGCGGCGGTCGGCCTCGGGGTACCGATCGTCGCCGGCAACGTGGTGTCCGCGCAGGGCACCATCGATCTGATCACCGCGGGCGCCGACATCGTCAAGGTGGGTGTGGGGCCGGGTGCGATGTGCACGACGCGGATGATGACCGGCGTGGGGCGTCCGCAGTTCTCCGCGGTCGCCGACTGCGCGGCCGCCGCCCGAGAGCACGGCGGGCACGTCTGGGCCGACGGCGGGGTGCGGCATCCGCGCGACGTCGCACTCGCGGTGGCCGCCGGGGCGTCCAATGTGATGATCGGCTCGTGGTTCGCCGGAACCTACGAATCGCCGGGCGATCTGCATCAGGATGCACGCGGCGCGTACAAGGTCAGTTTCGGCATGGCCTCCAAGCGTGCGGTGGCGGCCCGCTCCGCCGACGACAACGCCTACGACCGAGCCCGCAAGAGCCTCTTCGAGGAGGGCATCTCCTCGTCGCGCATTCCCGTCGACCCCGACCGGCCCAGCGTCGAGGACCTCCTCGACCACATCTGTTCCGGGGTGCGCAGTACCGCCACCTACACCGGCGCAAGGACCCTCACCGAGCTGCACGACCGGGTGATCCTCGGCGTCCAGTCGGCGGCCGGATTCGCCGAGGGACGCCCGTTGCCGGGCGGGTGGTGAGCGCCTGGTGCAGATCGTCCTCTACGTCGCCGGCCTGGTCGGCTTCGTCGCGCTCACCCTGGGCACGGCCCTGTTCGTCGCCGCGGAATTCTCGCTCACCGCACTCGAGCGCTCGGCCATCGACTCCGACGTCACCAACCGTGGTGATCGCCGCGCACGGATGGTGCAGCGCGCCCACCGCACACTGTCGTTCCAGCTCTCCGGAGCCCAACTCGGCATCACCATCACCACACTGGTCACCGGTTACATCGCCGAACCCGTTCTGGCGCAACTGATCACACCCGGACTCAAGGCGCTGGGACTCGGCTCCGGCGCGGCCGGGGGCATCTCCCTGGCACTGTCGTTGCTCATCGCGACGTCGTTGTCGATGGTGCTCGGCGAGCTGGTGCCGAAGAATCTCGCCATCGCCCACCCGTTGTCGGTGGCCCGCGCAACGGCCGGACCGATGACCATCTTCTCGGCGATGTTCCGCTACGTCATCAACGGCCTCAACGGCTCGGCCAACTGGGTGGTCCGCCGCCTCGGTATCGAGCCGGCCGAAGAGCTCCGCTCCGGGCGTTCGCCGCAGGAGTTGGCGTCGCTGGTGCGCAACTCGGCGCGGCAGGGCTCCATCGACGAGGACACCGCGACCCTGGTGAACCGTTCACTGCGATTCGGCGAACTCACCGCCGAGGATCTGATGACCCCCCGCGTCACGGTGGAATGCCTCGACCGTGATGCCAGCGTGCGTGACCTTGTCATCGCCTGCTCGGCCACCGGACATTCCCGGTTTCCCGTCGTCGACGACGGCGACCTCGACGATCTCATCGGCGTCGTGCACATCAAACAGGCCTTCACCGTCGCCCCCGACGAGCAGTCGACGACCACGGTCGCCGCCCTGGCCCGTCCCGTCGGCCGGGTACCGGTGACGCTGGACGGCGACGCGCTCATGGAGCGCATCAGCGCCGACGGCATGGAGATGTGCGTGGTCATCGACGAGTACGGCGGGACCGCGGGCATCGTGACGACCGAGGACCTCATCGAGGAGATCCTCGGCGACGTCACCGACGAGCACGACGACGAACACCCCGACGTCCAGGCCGACGGGGAGGGTTATCTCTGCGCGGGTCTGCTGCGGGTCGACGAGCTGTACGAGGCCACCGGATATCGGGCGCCGGACGGCTCCTACGACACCCTCGGCGGTCTGGTCATGTTCGTCCTCGGACGCATCCCGCAGGCCGGCGACTCGGTCGAGCTGCCACTGCGGACTCCGGTGATCGATCCCGACCCAGATGACGACGACGAGTCCGACGACGCCGACGGTGAGCTCAGCGACCAACGATGGCGTGCGACGGTGACCGAGATGGACGGCAGGCGGGTCGACGTCGTGTCGCTGCAGCCGATCTCCGACGATCCGGCCCCGGACTCGTTGGCGGCTCGTTTCCACTGGAACTCCGACGCGGCGGGTGAGCGATGAACGACATCGGCGCCGTGGTGCTGGCGGTGGTGTTGCTGGCCGGCAACGCCTTCTTCGTCGGCGCGGAATTCTCGCTCATCTCCGCGCGACGCGACCGACTCGAGGCGCTCGCCGAGGACGGCAAGGCCCGGGCCCGCACCGTGATCCGGGCGGGCGAGCACCTGTCCTTGATGCTGGCCGGAGCGCAGCTGGGCATCACGGTCTGCTCGATCCTGCTCGGACGTGTCGCCGAACCCGCGGTGGCGCATCTCATCGAGGGACCCCTGGACCTGGTGCACATTCCCGAGCAGGTGGTGCATCCGATCGCCTTCGCGATCGCCCTCGCACTGGTGGTGGTGTTGCACATCCTGCTCGGCGAGATGGTGCCCAAGAACATCGCGCTGGCCGGACCGGAGACCTCGGCGATGCTGCTGGTACCCGTGCATCTGGCGTTCATCAAGATCGCGCGGCCATTCATCAGCGTCTACAACTGGCTGGCGAACATCACGTTGCGTGCGATGCGGGTGGAACCCAAGGACGAGCTGGATTCGTCGGTGTCACCGGTCGAGCTCGCCCAGATGCTCGGCGAGTCCCGCGAGGAGGGACTCATCGACGCCGAGGAGCACGACCGACTCGATCGCGCGCTGCGGTCGGTGAGCCGGACCGTGGCCGAGGTGATGATCCCGCTGGACCGGATGCGCAGCGTAGACGTCGAGCGCGACCCGCAGACCGGCGGCAGCGGCCCCACCCTCGGCGCGGTGGAGCGTGCGGTCAGCGCCACCGGGTTCTCCCGATTCCCGGTCCGTGGCCCGGACGGCACCTACACCGGCTATCTGCACCTGAAGGACATCCTCGACGACATTCTCGACGAACGAATCGGCCCCGACACCGTCATCGGTGTCGACAAGGTCCGTCCGCTGCCGGTGATCGCCGCCGACACCCCGCTCGACGAGGCCACCGGCGTCCTGCGGCGGACCAGCTCGCATCTGGGTGCGGTCGTCGACGACACCGGCCGGACGGTCGGGATCGTCGCCCTGGCCGACCTCGTCGAGGAGTTCGTCGGGACGGTCCGCGACGAGACCCATCGGATCTGACGTGATCGGCGAGACCCTCGCTCCCGCACAGCGGCACGCGCAGCGCGATGCCCACGCGCGACGTGTCGAGGAGCTGATCGGTCCGTACCTGCGTGAGCGTCGGCGCGGTGGCCGTCATCCGGTGCTCGACTTCCTGTTCACCTATTACTCGTCGCGTCCCTCCCATGTGCGGCGGTGGCATCCCGGGTACGGGGTCGTCCTGCGCATCGACGACACCGCCCACGATCAGGCCTGGGCTCGGGAGGTCGGCACGCTGCGCGGCTATCACCGCACGTCGGCGGGCATCGCCGTCGATCCGGCCTACCTGCGCCGTCGCCTCGATGCCGTGCGGTCCGCACGGGACCTGCTCACCCGGACCGCTGCCAGGCCTGCGCGCCTCGGGTGCTTCGGGCTGCACGAGTGGGCAATGGTGTACCGCACCACCGACACCCGGCACGCTGCGCCCCTGCGGCTCGGCGCCGCGGGCACCGATGCGGTGGTCGAGGCCATGCCGTTGCGCTGCACCCACTTCGACGCGTTCCGGTTCTTCACCGACCCCGCCCGCCCCCGCAACGAACGGCCCCTGGGCCCCGATGACCGGCTCGCCACCGACCAACCGGGCTGTCTGCACGTGTCGATGGACCTCTATCGCACCTGCTTCACCCTGGCCCCGCTGCTCGATTCGGCGCTGACGCTGGACGCCTTCGAGCTCGCCCGCGACGCCCGGGAGATCGACATGCGCGCGAGTCCCTACGATCTGCGGTCGCTCGGGTACGAGCCGATCGCGGTGGAGACCGCGGCCGGACGCGCGCACTACGTCCGCGAGCAGACCGCACTCACCCGCCGCGCCGCCGCGGTCCGGACGCGGATCGTCGCGGCGATCGACGCGCTGCCCGGCGTCGACGAACCGCCCTGCGCAGAGCCGACCGGGCCCGCCGGCGATGATTCCCGGCGAGTAACATAGGTGGCCGCACACCGCAGAACCACGACTTTCACACCCCGTCCGAGCACCTCGGTGCCGTGGGGGTGAGTGCTGTGGGGACCACACGAAGGAAGGCGCACATGTCTGACCGGATCACCGTCAACGGCTTGCAGGTCTCTCGAGTCCTCTACGACTTCGTCAACGATGAGGCGTTGCCGGGCACCGGTGTGGACGCCGACACCTTCTGGTCCGGAGCCGCCGAGATCGTCGCCGACCTCGCACCGAAGAACAAGGCGCTGCTCGCCGTCCGCGACGATCTGCAGGCCAAGATCGACACCTGGCACCGCGACCATCAGGGCGCCGACTTCTCCGACGCCACCACCTTCGGTGAGTACAAGGATTTCCTCACCGAGATCGGCTACCTCGTGCCGGTGCCCGACGACTTCCAGATCAGCACCACCGGCGTCGATCGCGAGATCAGCGAGACCGCAGGCCCACAGCTGGTGGTGCCGGTCCTCAACGCCCGCTTCGCGCTCAATGCCTCCAACGCCCGCTGGGGTTCGCTGTACGACGCCCTCTACGGCACCGACGTCATCCCGGAGACCGACGGCGCGGAGAAGGGCAAGTCCTACAACAAGGTTCGCGGCGACAAGGTCATCGCGTACGCAAAGGACTTCCTGGACAAGGCAGTTCCGCTCGAACAATGCAGCTACACCGACGTGACCGCGTTCACCGTCGACAACGGCGCGCTGTCGGTGACCCTGGCCGACGGATCGACGGCCACCCTCGCCGACCCGTCGGCGTTCGCCGGTTATCGCGGACAGGCCTCCTCGCCGTCGTCGATCCTGTTGCGCCACAACGGCCTCTACCTCGACATCGAGATCGACCCGAACTCCCCCATCGGCTCCACCGACCCGGCGGGCATCAAGGACGTGGTCATGGAGTCGGCGATCACCACGATCATGGACTTCGAGGACTCCGTCGCCGCGGTCGACGCCGACGACAAGGTGCTCGGCTACCGCAACTGGCTCGGCCTGAACAAGGGCGACCTGGCCGAAGAGGTGACCAAGGGCGGCAAGAGCTTCACCCGCCGCCTCAATCCCAACCGCGAGTACACCGGACCCGACGGGACCGGCTTCGACCTGCACGGCCGCTCGCTGCTGTTCGTCCGCAACGTCGGTCACCTGATGACCAACCCCGCGATCCTCGACGCCGACGGCAACGAGGTCCCCGAGGGCATCCTCGACGCCCTGGTCACCTCGCTGGCCGCCATCCACGGACTGTCCACCCAATCGGGTGTGCAGAACTCCCGGACCGGGTCCATCTACATCGTCAAGCCGAAGATGCACGGGCCCGACGAGGTCGCCTTCACCGTCGAGTTGTTCGGTCGCGTCGAGCAGGTCCTCGGCCTGCCGGAGAACACCCTCAAGGTCGGCATCATGGACGAGGAGCGCCGCACCACGGTGAACCTCAAGGCCGCGATCAAGGCCGCCGAGAAGCGGGTGGTGTTCATCAACACCGGCTTCCTCGACCGCACCGGCGACGAGATCCACACCTCGATGGAGGCCGGCGCCATGATCCGCAAGGGCGAGATGAAGAAGCAGAAGTGGATTCTCGCCTACGAGGACTTCAACGTCGACACCGGTTTGGCCGCCGGCCTGCAGCACAAGGCGCAGATCGGCAAGGGCATGTGGGCGATGACCGATCTGATGGCCGACATGGTCGAGCAGAAGATCGGCCAGCCCAAGGCCGGCGCGACGACCGCGTGGGTGCCCTCACCGACGGCGGCGACGCTGCACGCCATGCACTACCACCTCGTCGACGTCTTCGAGCGCCAGGATGAGATCGCCAAGCGGGATCCGGCCTCGGTCGATGACATCCTCACCATCCCGCTCGCCCCGAGGACCGATTGGTCCGACGAGGAGAAGCGCGAGGAGCTCGACAACAACTGCCAGTCCATCCTCGGCTACGTGGTGCGTTGGATCGACCACGGTGTCGGCTGCTCCAAGGTCCCCGACATCCACGACATCGCTCTGATGGAAGACCGTGCGACGCTGCGCATCTCGAGTCAGCTCCTCGCCAACTGGATCCGGCACGGCATCGTGACCGCCGACGACGTGGTCGACGCGCTCAAGCGGATGGCCCCGGTGGTCGACCGCCAGAACGAGGGCGACCCGGATTACCGGCCGATGGCCCCGTACTTCGACAGCAACATCGCCTGGCAGGCCGCCAAGGAGCTGATCCTGGAGGGCACCACCCAGCCCAGTGGCTACACCGAGCCGATCCTGCATCGCCGCCGCCGCGAGTACAAAGCGGCTGCTCAGGGCTGATTCGGCGCTGCGTGAGGTTTCCGACCGGCCCTGATATGCCATAGGGTGTGCCCGGGCCGGTCGGACAACGGAGGACCAACGGGTGGCACACCATCGCGTCGACGATGACAAGAACAGGTTGCGGCATCGCGGGGTGAGCCGCGGCCTGGTCATGGTTCTGCTGTCGGCGATCCTGATCGCCGCGTGTGTGGTGGTGTGGTTCCGCATCGGTGATCACGTCGACCGCGAGGCCGACGCCGCGGCCGCACAATGCGTCGACGGCCCGGCCACGGTAACCGTCCTCGCCGACCCCGACATCGCGCCGGGACTCGAGGCCATCGCGCAGGCCTATTCGGCGACCAATCCGGTGGTACGCGACCACTGTGTCCGCATCGCGGTCGCCGCCCGCGACGCCAAGATCACTCTCGACGGTCTGACCGGCAGCTGGGACACCGCATCGATGGGTCCGTATCCAGCCGCGTGGGTACCACAGTCGTCGGTGTGGGCCGCCCAGCTCACGACCGCCAAACCCGATCTCGTGGACGGCGATCCCGATTCGCTGGTCACCTCGCCGGTGGTGCTCGTGACCGCTCCGGAACTCGGGGCCAAGCTCACCGGCCAACTCGACTGGGGACAGCTCCCGACGCTGCAGAGTCGCGACGACAGTCTCGACGACCTCGGGCTGCGCGGCTGGGGGTCGTTGCGCATGTCGATGCCGCGTGAGGGCCAATCGGATCCGAGTGTCCTCGCCGCGCAGGCGGTGGCGATGCGGGTGACCCACAGTGTCGGCACCCTGACCGCTGCCGACGCCGCCTCGACGCGGGTGTCCTCGAGCATCGACGCACTCACCCGGACCGCTCCGCGGTCCCCCGACGGCTCGCCGGCGGGAGCGGCGACTGCGATTGCCACGGCCACGGACCCGGCGAGTGCACCCATTCATGCCGTGCCGATCACCGAACAGCGGCTGTATCAGCTGACCAAGGACGACGCCAAGGCCCGGCTCGCCGAGGTGATCCCCGACGGGCCGACCCCGATCGCCGACTTCCCCGTCCTGCACCTCAAGGGTGATCAGGTACCGCAGTTCGCCGGCGCCGCGATCTCCGAATTCCTCGGCTACGCCGAGAAACCCGAACACCTGCGGGCGCTGACCGGCCTCGGCTTCCGCGGCGACGCCCCGCTACCGCCGAAGACCGCGACGGTCGCCTTCCCGATGACCGACGATCCGATGCCCAATCCGGAGGATCAGGCCATCGTCACGATCAACAAGCTCGTGTACGGCACCAACGCGGGCTGACGGCCGCCCGGGTCGTCCTCAGCCACCGGTATCACTAGGCGAACGCCGCCACCGGCGGGCAACTGCACACGAGGTTGCGGTCGCCGAAGGCCCCGTCGATGCGCCGCACCGCCGGCCACACCTTGGCTCGCGCGCCCGCGGACGGCAGGCCCTGCGGGTACACGGCCACCTCCCGGGAGTACGGATGGTCCCACTCGCCGACGAGGCACTCGGCGGTATGCGGCGCTCCGCGTAGCGGGTTGTCCTCTGCGGGCCACGTGCCCGCGGCCACGGCGTCGATCTCGGCGCGGATTGCGATCATCGCGTCGCAGAACGCATCGAGTTCGTCGAGGTTCTCGCTCTCGGTCGGCTCGACCATCAGCGTCCCGGCCACCGGGAAACTCATCGTCGGCGCGTGGAAGCCGTAGTCGGCCAATCGTTTTGCCACATCGTCGACGGTGACACCGGTCTCCTTGGTCAGCGGACGCAGATCCAGGATCGCCTCGTGGGCCACCCAGCCGCCGACCTCACCGGTGTCCCCGGCACCGGCCTCGTGGCCGGTGTAGAGCACCGGGTAGTGATCGGCGAGCCGACGCGCGATGTAGTTCGCCGAGGCGATGGCGGTCAGCGTCGCCCGACGTAGACCGGCCGCCCCCATCATCGCGATGTAGGCGTAGGTGATCGGCAGGATCGACGCCGATCCGTAGGGCGCGGCGGCGATCGTCGGACCGTCCGGCAGCTCCGGCGCGAGCGGGTGGCCAGGCAGGAATGCCGCGAGATGACTACGCACCGCGACCGGGCCAACCCCGGGTCCGCCGCCGCCGTGCGGGATGCAGAACGTCTTGTGCAGGTTCAGATGACTCACGTCGCCGCCGAAGCGTCCCGGACGGGCAACGCCGACGAGCGCGTTCAGGTTCGCGCCGTCGACATACACCTGACCGCCGGCGTCGTGGACGGCCGCGCAGATGTCGGCGATGTCGTGTTCGAACACCCCGTGGGTGGAGGGATAGGTGATCATGATCGCGGCCAGACGCGTGCCGTGTTCGGCGATCTTGGCACGCAGATCCTCGACGTCGACGTCACCGTTGGTGCGGCAGGCCACCACGACCACCCGCATCCCGGCCATGACCGCCGAGGCCGCATTGGTGCCATGCGCACTCGACGGGATCAGGCACACGTCGCGGTCGGTGTCGCCGCGGCTGTGGTGGTAGCCGCGGATCGCCAGCAGGCCCGCGTACTCTCCCTGTGAACCCGCGTTGGGCTGCAGGCTCACCCGGTCGTAGCCGGTGATGGCCACCAGCCACGATTCCAGGGTCGCGATCAGCTCGCGGATGCCCGCACTGTCCTCGGCCGGGGCGAACGGGTGCAGTCCGGCGAAGCCCGGCCAGGTGATGGGTTCCATCTCCGCGGTGGCGTTGAGCTTCATCGTGCACGAGCCGAGCGGAATCATGCTGCGATCGAGCGCGATGTCCTTGTCGGACAGGGCTCGTAGGTATCGCAGCATCGACGTCTCGGTGCGGTGGCGGTGGAATGCCGGGTGCGTGAGGTAGTCACTCGTGCGTGTCGCGATCGGTTGTGCGAACTGCCTCGGGCGTACACCGGCGGAATCGAAGACACCGAGCACGGCGCGTACGTCGTCGTCGGTGGTGGTCTCGTCGCAGGCGATGCGCACGGTGTCGGCGTCTGCGCGCCACAGCGCGATTCCGGCCTGTCGGGCCGTGGCGACGATCCGGTCGGCACCGCCGGGGATCCGGACCGCGACGGTGTCGAAGAAGGTTGCGTGCTCGACGGCGAAGCCGGCGGCGGTGAGCGCGTCGGCGATCCGCGCGGCCCGTTCGTGCACCCGAATCGCGATGGCGCGCAACCCTTCCGGACCGTGATAGCCGGCATACATCGCCGCGATGATGGCGAGCAGGACCTGTGCGGTGCAGATGTTGCTGGTTGCCTTCTCGCGGCGGATGTGTTGTTCGCGCGTCTGCAGCGACAGCCGGTAGGCGAGGTTGTCATCGGCGTCCTTGGACACCCCGACGAGTCGTCCGGGCATCTGCCGGGTGTGGGCGGTACGCACCGCGAGGTATCCCGCGTGTGGGCCGCCGAAGCCCATCGGCACACCGAACCGCTGGGTGGTGCCGAAGGCGACGTCGGCGCCCAGCTCACCGGGCGGGGTGATGAGGGTCAGGGCCAACAGGTCGGCGCCCACCGCGACGAGTGCGCCGGCCCCATGAGCGGCCTCGATGATCGGCGCGGCGTCGATGATGCGGCCGGAGGCACCCGGCACCTGCAGCACGACGCCGAAGTAGTCGTCGGCGGGCAGACCGTACCCGGGGAGTTCGGGATGCAGTGCCGCCTCGACGACCTCGATCCCCAACGGCTCGGCACGGGACTCGATGACGGCGCGGGTCTGCGGGTAGAGATCGGCGTCGACGACCAGCCGCGCCGACTTCGACTTGCCCGCCCGGCGCATGAGCGTCATCGCCTCCGCCGCCGCGGTCGCCTCGTCGAGCATCGACGCATTCGCGACCTCGAGGCCGGTGAGGTCGGAGACCATGGTCTGGAAGTTGAGCAGTGCCTCGAGGCGCCCCTGGCTGATCTCGGGCTGATAGGGCGTGTAGGCGGTGTACCAGGCCGGGTTCTCCAGCACGTTGCGGCGGACCACCGGCGGGGTCAGCGTGTCGTAATAGCCCAGCCCGATCATCGAGCGGCAGACCGTGTTGCGGGCGGCGAGTTCGGCGAGTGTGGCAAGCACCTGGTGTTCGGTGGCCGGCGGAGGAAGGGCGTCGAGGCCGTTGTCGTCGGGCGAATCGGCGATCACCGCGGGCACCACGCGCGCGGCGAGTTCGTCGAGACCCGACACGCCGATGGTGGCCAGGATGTGCGCGGTCTCCGCGTTGTCGGGGCCCACGTGACGGTCGACGAAGGCCGGCGGGACGGGCAACCGGGATTCCACGGGCGACTGGGATTCGGACAGACGGGTCATGACGGGACCTCTCACGGGATCCGGACACCGGATCGTTCGGTCCTCCCCCTCTGTCATGCCGCGGATCGCAGATCCGGCCGGCGCCTGAGAGATTCGGCCGTACGCGGCGTCACCGACGCGTCTGGCCTTTCACCGTGGGCGGACGAGTGGCTCGTCACTTTCCAGAGACGCCGTCGTCCATCACGGTCCGGGTGCCTGAGAGTTTGACGGAGAGGTATTGCTCCTTCGGCGGTCACCGCGTGACCTCGTATCCGAGGCGTGGACGGCGACGCTCTCCCGTGATGCAGCGGCGCCCGCCCAGTCTACCGTCGAGTAACCCGCCGGGTGCAGCGCGCCACGAGGTGGCTATCCGGTGCGGCGCGTGCGGCTCTTGCGACGTGCGGCGAGCTCGTCCTCCGGAGCGGTCTCGGTGACGCCGCCGTCGGCCCGTTCACCGGGGAAGTCGGAGATGGTGCCGGTGAGTTCGCGCATGGCTCCGCTCACCGCGATCCCGAAGACGCCCTGACCACCCTGGAGCAGGTCGACGACTTCTTCGGCAGAGGTGCACTCGTAGACCGTCGTCCCGTCCGAGAACAGGGTGATCCGCGCGAGGTCCTCGACCCCCCGCTGACGCAGATGGTCGACCGCGACACGGATGTTCTGCAGCGAGATCCCGGTGTCGAGCAGACGTTTGACGATCTTGAGGACCAGGACGTCCTTGAACGAGTAGAGCCGTTGACTGCCGGACCCGGCGGCACCGCGAATCGACGGGACGACCAGCGAGGTCCGTGCCCAGTAGTCGAGCTGACGGTAGGTGATGCCGGCGATCTGGCAGGCGCTCGGGCCGCGGTAGCCGATCAGCTCGTCGGGCACCGTGTCATTGGGGAACAGGCCGGGAGCGATGTCCTCCAGGCTTCCCTGCGTCGCCGTTCGCGGCGCGCCACGATCCCCACTCGCACCGTTGTCCATCGGCTGATCGCCCACTGCAGACTCCTCGCCACACCTTGAGAACCGGTCGGACGGGCATGCACTTAGTCGGCCACCCTCGGTGGTCTACTGTACGCGCCCGCGCGCCGATCGATGTCCTGCTCGCCACGGATGTCCTGCGGCGATCCGGCACTGACGCTATGCCTGCCGACGACTCCGAATCAACGCGACGCGCCAGGAGGCTCAACCTCTACTTGAGATGGAGGCAGACGGAGACCAGACGGTTGCCGATCCGTGATGTGTCGCTCCCGCCGATGGCGAAACCGACCGATCGCCTCACGCGGATCAGGCGCCGCCGCTCGCCTTGAAGTCGTCGGGTGAGACGTTGTCGAGGAACTCCTTGAACTTCTCGACCTCGTCGTCCTTCTCGTTCGGCGCCTCGTCGGTGTCCTCGTCCGGGATGAGCAGACCCGCCTCGGCGAGGACCTCCTCGTCGGCGATGATCGGGACGTCGGCACGCATGGCGACCGCGATCGAATCCGAGGGGCGCGCCGATACCCGGAGGTCGTTGGCGAAGACCATCTCGGCGTAGAAGGTGCCCTCTTGCATGTCGACGATGCGTACCTCGACGAGGGTCTGCCCGAACTCCTCGATGAGGTTCACGATCAGATCATGGGTCAATGGCCTCGGCGGCTCGACCCCCTTCTGCCGCAGCGCGATCGACGCGGCTTCACTCTGCCCGATCCAGATCGGTAGATACCGTGCGCCGTCGACCTCACGCAGCAACAACACGGGCTGACTCTGTGGCGGCTCGACGCGGATACCGACCACGCGCATTTCGCTCATGTCATGCACCTCCACCCGATGACGACGGAACCGATTCTCTCGTGACCCGATGGGTCCTTCTCGACGCTACACCGCACCGCCGCCACACGAAGGTCGAGTCGGTCCGACCGGACGATCGGGCCGGGCGTCAGAACGCCGACGTCAGTCCAAGACGTCCCGCACGGCCGCCTTGACCAGCTGGGTGTGCAGGGTGACCGAGAGGGCCGCGATCTCGCGCACCAACTCCTCGGCGCGATCGCGGGCACCGGTGCCCTTGCCCTTGGCGATCGGGCTGGCGATCTGGGCGACCAGCCCGGCCTCACGGTCGGCGGAGACCTTGAACGCGCGCAGGTGTCGTGTCTCGACGCCGTAGCTCGCCAGTGCCGCAGCGGCTTCCACCAATCGCACCGCGTCCTCGTCGAAGAACCCGGCGGGGCCGGGCGTCAGCACGCCACTGCGTTGGAGTTCGGTCACGAACGCCGAGTCCACACCCGTGCGTTCGATCAACGACTCCCGTGACACCCGGTCTGCGCGCGAACCGAAGTCGGTGGCCGGCGCCACCGCCGAGCGAGCCGACGACAGCAACCGCGTGCCGTTGCCGGTGGACCCGTCGTTGCCGTGATCGATCGAGTCGAGTTGCTCCTTGATGACCTTCAGCGGCAGATAGCGATCACGCTGCGCGGTCAGCACGAAGCGCAGCCGATCGCAGTCCGCCTGGCTGAATCTGCGATAGCCCGACGGCGCACGCTCCGGACTGATCAATCCCTCGGACTCGAGGAATCGGATCTTGGAGATGGTGACGTCGGGAAAGTCCTCACGCAGCAGTGCGAGGACCGACCCTATGGACATCGGTCCGTCGCCGCGCTGCCCTGCTGGGGAGGCCGGCACGTGCCTAGGAAGCGGAACCGTCGCGCGGGCCGCTCAGGAATACGAGCCGGAACTTGCCGATCTGGACCTCGTCGCCGTTACTCAGCGTCGCGGTGTCGACCGGTTCGCGGTTGACGTAGGTGCCGTTGAGGCTGCCCACGTCGACGACCTGGAACTCGGCGTCGGACAGCCGGAACTCGGCGTGCCGGCGGCTCACGGTGACGTCGTCGAGGAAGATGTCGCTGTCGGGGTGGCGGCCCGCGGACGTGGTCGCCTGGTCGAGCAGGAACCGGGATCCGGCGTTCGGACCACGCTTGACGACAAGCAGCGCCGTGCCGGGTGAGAGTCGCTCGACCCCGGTGTCGGCGGGCTCACTCGAGGTGCCGGCCGAGTCGAGTTCGTTGATGAACTCCTCGCGGAAGACCGACGTGGTCTCCACGGGCGCCTCGAAGTCCTTGTCGTTATCGCTCACTATCTCTCCTTCGTCGTCCGAAGTGCGCTGTTGTCGATCGCGGCGCCGTCGAGGCGCTCGGCCGCGTCCGAAGCGGGTCGGGGAACCGGGTACCCGACGCACCCGGGGCGTCGGTTCGGTCGCACCTGTCGGCGCCCGAATCCAACCTACCGTTTCGCGCCGACCCCGACCCATCAGACCCGGCAGACACCGATTGATCATAGCCGCCCGGATCCGCCGACCACGACCGTTGGGGAGCGTTTCGGCGTTACGCCACCACGTATCCGGTGGATCCGGCCGGCTGCCGTCCCTCGGGGCGAGACCGACGCGATGCCGCCGTGTCGCCGCTCAGCCGTCGATGACCTGCCGGTATCCGTCGGCGTCGAGCAGGTCGCCCAGTTGTGCGTCGAGTTCGCCGGATTCCTCGACCGCGATCTCCACGAGCCAACCGGCTTCGTAGGGTTCGGAATTGACCAGATCCGGCGTCGACTCGAGTTCGTCGTTGACGGCCGCGATCGTCCCGTTGAGGGGCCCGAAGATGTCGGAGACACTCTTGGTCGACTCGACCTCGGCAAACGACTCGCCGGCCTCCACGTCCGACCCGACGTCGGGCAACTGCACGAAGACGACGTCACCGAGCTGCTCCTGGGCGAAGTCGGTGATCCCGATCCGGACTGTCGTGGGCGAGACCCGACGGACCCATTCATGCTCGGGCGTATAGGTCAACTCGGCCGGCACGTTGGTTTCGGTCACTGTGCCCCCTTTCTGTTCGTTCGAGACTTTAACCCGCTGCGGCCGAGGAGACGCGGTCGAGTCGCGGCATCATGCGCATCACCATGATCGTCTGGGCCCAATAGAGCACGAACGACCACAGATACATTCCGACGCCCCAGATCAGGAAGGCCCATCCGATCGGATAGCAGATGGTGCCGATCACCGAATCAAGTTGTCCGGCAAGCAGCCACGGGAAGGCGCTCATCAGGGCGAAGGTCGCGGCCTTGCCGACGTAGAGCACCGGCAGCGCCACCAGCCCGCGCGAACGCAGCAGCGGTGCGCTCGCGAACAACAGCACGTCCCGGGCGATGATGACGCCGATCAACCACCACGGCACGAAGTCGCGCAGCCCGAAACAGATCGGGATGACCACGATGTAGAGGCGATCGGCGGCGGGGTCGAGCAGCTCGCCGAGTCGTGACGACTGGTCGAGCAGCCGGGCGAGTTTCCCGTCGAGCCAGTCGGTGACCCCGGAGACGAACAGCACGACGAACGCCGACCCGTCGGCCTTCTCGACGATCACCAGCCAGATGAAGACCGGGATGAGGACCAGCCGCAAGACGCTGAGCGCGTTGGGCACGGTGAGGACGCGGTCGACGCCGGGCGCCGCTGCCGTCACCGGGCCGTCGTCGTCTCCCCCCGATCCGGTCACCGGAAGATACCGATGATTCCCTGCAGGGTCTTGGCGCCGCCGGACGCGAACAGGTTGTCGTGAACCATGTAGGTCCACGTCATCGTCGACCGGTGCAGGTCCGCGGCTCCCAGGTCCACCCCGTCCGGGGTGATCACCGCCTCGCGGAAGGTCTTGCGCGACTTGTCGATCGCCCGTGTCGGCAGCTCGGAGAACTCGGCCAGGATGAGCCGGTGGAACTCGTCGAGCGGACTCTCCCGCCCGATCGCACGCAGGTGGATGCTCGCCCGGACGTCGGAGACGAAGGCCAGGTGATCGGCCCATTCGCGATCGAGGTGGTAGAGCATGATCTCGCGGGCCGCCTGCTCGAGCACGTCGTCGGCGAGCGGCTCGACGGGGATCCACCGCGACTTCTCCTCGGTCGCACTGTCCTCGGTGGCGGCCCCTGCAGTCTCCTCGACCTCCGCCGCCTTCTCATCCACCCCGGCCTTCTCATCCGCCCCGGCCGCACCCTCTGCCTTGGCGGTTCCGGTGAGTTCGGCGTACCGCTCCGGTTCGAGATCACGGAGTTCCTTGAGCGCGGTGTCGGTGGTCAACACCTCCATCCGGCGTTTGACCACGATCTCGCGTTGCTGATTCACCAGCTGGTTGTAACGCCAGGTGTTGGCGTGCAATTCGAGCATCACGCCCTCGGCCACCCGTTGGGCCTGCTCGATGAGGTCGATTCCCTTCGATCCCATCGACCCGTCCTCGGACTGCGCGACGGGATCACGCTTGAACGAGAGATTCTTGGTGACGACGGGATCCTCGAGGCTGCTGAAGAAGACCGACATCCCCGGGTCACCCTGACGGCCGGCGCGGCCACGCAGCTGGTTGTCGAGACGTTCGGTGTCGTGCCGCCCGGTGCCGACCACGCACAGTCCGCCGAGTTCGATGATCTCCTCGCGAGCCGTCTCGTCGTCGGACGATCCGCCCAATCGGATGTCGGTGCCGCGTCCGGCCATCTGCGTCGACACCGTGACGGCGTCCTTGGTGCCCGCCTCGGCGATGATCTTGGCCTCTTCGGCATCGTTCTTCGCGTTGAGGACCACGCATCCCACGCCGGCCTTCTCCAGGAAGTACGCGAGTTCTTCGGACTCGGCGACGTCGTGGGTGCCGATGAGGACCGGCTGACCGGTCTCGTGCACCTCGTTGACGTAGGCGACGACCGCCTCCACCTTGTTGGCCTTGGTGTCGTAGACGCGGTCGGGCAGATCCTTGCGGATGTTGGGGGTGTTCGGTGGGATCTGCGAGACCCGAAGGTCGTAGAACTGTCGGAACTGCTCACCGGCGGCCAACGCGGTACCGGTCATGCCGCACACCTTCGGGTAGCGGCCGATCAATGCCTGCACGGTGATGGTGTCGATGACCTCGCCGGAGTCGGTCTGGGCGAGGCCCTCCTTGATCTCCACGGCCGCCTGCATGCCGTCGGGCCACCGCTGCAGCTGGGCCACCCGACCGCGGGAGGCGTTGATCAGGTGCACTCCGCCGTCGCGCACGATGTAGTGGACATCGCGCTCGAGTAGGTGGTGGGCGTGCATGGCGACGTTGACGTGGACCAGGGTCGTGCCGACGTGCTCTTCGGCGTAGAGGTCGATGCCGCCGAGTTCCTCCTCGACGAAGGCCGCACCCTCGTCGGTGAGCGAGACGTTGCGTCCCTCGACGTCGATCTCGTAGTGCTTGTTCTTCATCCGCGCGACCACGTCGTGGATGGCCTGATCGGGTACCTCGACATCAGCGGTTCCGGCGAGGACGAGCGGGATGAGCGCCTCGTCGACGAGGACCGAGTCCGCCTCGTCGATGATCGCGACGTCGGGGGTCGGCGAGACGAGTTCGTCGGCATGGATCGCGAGCTGATCGCGCAGCACGTCGAAGCCGATCTCGTTCACCGAGCCATAGGTGACGTCGCCGTCGTAGGCCTGCTTGCGCTCGGCACGACTCGAGTTCTCCGACACCGCATGCACGGTGATGCCGAAGGCCGCGAACAGCGGAGCCATCCACTCCGCGTCACGGGTCGCGAGGTAGTCGTTCACCGAGATGACATGGACGCGATGGCCTTCCAGGACATATCCGACCGCAGCGATAGCGCCTGCGAGCGTCTTGCCCTCACCGGTACCCATCTCGATGACGTCGCCGTCGAGCAGGCGCAGCGCACCCTGCAGCTGGACATCGAACGGCCGCAGACCCAGCGACCGGTCGGCGGCCTCGCGGGCGAGGGCGAGGAACTTCGCGCGATCTCCCCCATCGGCGCCGATGTCGAGCTTTTCCGCCTCGGCGCGGAAGTCCGCGTCGTCGAGGTCGGCGGCCCAGTCGGTGTGTGCCTTGGCATCCTTGAGCAGGCTCAGCGACTTGGATTGGTTCCGCGAACTCTGTGCCCCCAGCAAACGCCACATGCTGTTCGTCAGCTTTCCCACCGAGCGTTCTCCTACCAGTTGTCCCGGATCGAATCGCCGTCCACGGTACGCGGCCGCTGCCACCGCTGTGACGCCCACCGTGGCACGGTGGATCCATCATGCCGATCGCCGTCGGCCAGATGCCGAGAACGGCAGGCGGAGAACACGTCGACTACGGTTGCCCTCGTGGTCTTCCCATGGTCACGACACAGCACCGTCTCCGGCACCGTCGCCATGTCGGCGATCCTCGCTGTCGTGGCTGCCGCGGTGGCGATCACCGTTCTGCGCGATCCGGATACGGCCTCGGGCGACCCATCCGTGCCGCAGGCCCTGCCCGCGAGCTCGTCGTTCACCTCGGTCTCGGTGTCGGGCGCGGCGATCCCCGTCGGCGGACCACTGGTGATCGCCTTCGGCGACGCCGGGCGGATCTCGATGACCGCCGGCTGCAATCGGCACATGGGCGGCGCGGCGCTGCACACCGGTTCCGCACACGGCACCGAACCGATCACCAGGCTTCAGGTCGGCGCACTGGCATCGACGATGATGGCGTGTCCGCCGCCGCGCGCGGGCGCCGACGCCTGGCTGGCGCATTTCACCGGCCAACCGCTGGTCTGGCACCTCGACGCCGCTGCCCTGACGTTGACCGCACCCGCCACCGCCGACACCCCGGAGACCGTGGTCGTCCTGGCCCGAGATCACCCCTGAGAACCGCGCAGCACCGAACCACCGACAACCCCTCGCAGACAGGACCCACCATGCCCGATGTCAGTCCCGCCGTCGTGACCGTGACCGGAGCCGCCGGCAGTATCGGTTACGCCTCACTGTTCCGCATCGCCGCCGGCGCGATGCTCGGGCACGATCGCCCGGTCCGTCTACGGCTGCTGGAGTTGCCTGCCGCGGTCACCGCCGCCGAGGGCACGGCCATGGAACTCGAGGACGGCGCATTTCCGCTGCTGGAGTCGATCGACATCTTCGACGACGCCCGCAAAGCGTTCGACGGTGCCCGGTTCGGGCTTCTCATCGGCGCCCGGCCCCGGACCAAGGGGATGGAGCGCGCCGAACTACTCGCCGCCAATTCGGCTATCTTCGCCGAGCAGGGTCGGATCATCAATGATGTGGCGGCACAGGACATCCGGGTGATCGTGGTCGGCAATCCGGCCAACACGAACGCGGCGATCGCCGCTGCCAACGCCCCCGACGTCCCCGCCGAGAGATTCACCGCGCTGACCCGACTGGACCACAACCGTGCGATCGCCCAGCTCGCCCGGCGTACCGGGACCCCGGTCGGCCGGATCAGTCGCGTCACCATCTGGGGCAACCACTCGGCAAGCCAATACCCCGACATCTTCCACGCGCGGGTCGGCGACACCCCCGGCGCCGAGATCGCCGCCGACGAGCGCTGGCTCGTCGAGGATTTCATCCCGACCGTCGCCACCCGGGGCACCGCCATCATCGAGGCGCGCGGGGCGTCGTCGGCCGCCTCGGCGGCCAACGCGACCATCGATCACGTCCACGACTGGGTGCTGGGTACCGCCGGGGACGACTGGACGTCGGTCGCGATGCCGTCGACCGGCGCGTACGGCATTCGCGAAGGACTCGTCAGCTCGGTTCCCGCGCGGGCGGTCGGCGGTCGCTGGGAAGTCGTCGAGGGCCTCGACATCAACGACTTCTCCCGAGCCCGGATCGATGCCTCCGTCGCCGAACTCGAGGGTGAACTCGACGCCGTGGCCAAACTCTCGCCTGCGTGAGGACCACCTCCGCCGTGTCGGGCGCATGGGAGCCGTGCGCGGCCTAAGCTCTTCCGCATGGCAAAGAAGGGCAAGCCGGACAAGGTCAAGATCTCCAACTCGGTGTACGAGGCGGAGCTGTTCCGGTTGCAGACCGAACTGGTGAAACTGCAGGAGTGGGTGCGCGAATCCGGCGCTCGGGTCGTCGTCATCTTCGAGGGGCGCGACGCCGCGGGCAAGGGCGGCACCATCAAGCGGGTGACCGAATATCTGAGTCCGCGGGTCGCGCGGGTCGCCGCACTGCCCGCCCCCACCGATCGTGAACGGGGACAGTGGTATTACCAGCGCTACGTCGCGCACCTGCCCGCCCCGGGCGAGATCGTGTTGTTCGACCGGTCCTGGTACAACCGTGCCGGCGTCGAGAAGGTGATGGGGTTCTGCACCCCCGAGGAGCACACGCGTTTCCTGCGTCAGACACCGATCTTCGAGCAGATGCTCATCGACGACGGAATCCTGTTGCGCAAGTACTGGTTCTCGGTCTCCGACGACGAGCAACTCCGCAGGTTCCGAGCACGGATGAACGACCCTGTGCGGCAATGGAAGTTGAGCCCCATGGATCTCGAGTCGGTCTACCGGTGGGAGGACTACTCCCGCGCCAAGGACGAGATGATGGTGCACACGGACACCTCGATCTGCCCGTGGTACGTCGTCGAATCCGACATCAAGAAGCACGCTCGCCTCAACATGATCTCGCATCTGCTCTCGACCATCGAGTATCACGAAGTCCCGAGTCCGAAGGTCAACCTGCCCAAGCATCCCATCGAGACCGGCAACTACCACCGGCCCCCGCGATCGTTGTCGAAATACGTCCCCGACCACGTGGCCACCCTGCTCGGCTCGCCGGAATGATTCCTGTGCGCGCCCTGGTGATCTCCCGCACGTGCGCACCCCGACGTTCCCCCACGCGGTGCGTCCGTGCAGACGGGGCGTAGTATCACCCGACGATGTGGATCGGTTTCGCAGAGTTCGATTACCTGCTCGGTGATGTTCATTCCCTCAAGCAGAAGCGGTCGGTGATCCGACCGATCATCGCCGAGATGAAGTCGCGGTTCGCCGTCGCCGTCTCCGAGGTGGATCACCGGGAGGTGCACCGGCGCACGGGGATCGGGGTTGCCGTCGTGTCCCCGGACCGGGCGCACGCGGTGGAGATTCTCGATGCGGTGGAACGCTATGCCGCCGCACGCCCCGACGTACAGTTGCTCTCCGCCCGGATTCGCGTGCTGCAGTCGGGCGACATCGAGTGACGCCGCGACGACCGCAGGGTCTCAGGCGTCGGTGACGACCCCGGCGGCCACGGCAACCTCTCGATAGGCCCGAGCCAGCGAGTCCACGGTCTCGTGGGCATTGAGCCCGCTGGGGTTGGGTACCACCCACAGCTGCGCCCCAGCCCAGTCCGGGGCGTCGGGCTGTCGCCCGGGCGTTGCGGCGCGCTGCCCGAATGCGGTGCGGTAGGCCGTGATTCCGAGGATCGCCACCGCCCGCGGAGCGACCCGGGCAACGGTCGAGCGCAATCGTTGCCCGCCCGAGCGCAATTCGTCGGCGGAGAGATCGGCGGCCGCTGCGGTGGCCCGTTCCACCACGTTCGTGATACCGACTCCCGCGTTCAGGAGAGCCGCGCGATCGGCCTCGCTCATGCCCGACGACGCATCGATCACGTGGTCGGTGATCCCGGCGCGGTGCAGCGCCGGATAGAAGCGGTTACCCGGGCGGGCGAAATGTGCGCCGGTGGCCGCGCTCCAGAGCCCGGGGTTGATCCCCACGAACAGCAGTCGACAGCCGGGACCGAGGAGGTCGTCGATCCGCTCGTCGCGGTGGGAGAGCAATTGCGCCTTGGTGAAACCCATCGATGCAGATGCGTGCGATCAGTGGCCCGAGGCGACGCAGAACTGATTGCCGTCGGGATCGGCCAGGGTGATCCATGCAAACCCATCGATCTCGTGTTCACCGATGCGTGTGGCACCGGCATCGACGAGTCGTTGTGCTTGAGCAGTTCGGTCGTCGGCGGTGAGATCGAGGTGCACTCGGTTCTTGCCCGGCGTCGGATCCTCCACCTTCTGGAAACCCAAGGTCGGTGCGCCCTCGCCGAGGGAGACCATCACGAAGTAGCCCTCGTTCTCGGCGACGACGGTGCCGCCCATCGCGTCGGCCCACCACCGGCCGAGTCGTACCGGGTCCGGCGAATCGATGGTGATCATGCCGATGGCGAGGCTCATGTCTCGACCGTAGCCGAATCATGCGTGATGGTGCATTCACCTGGTCGTTCGGCGTCACGGGTTGACCGGCGCGAGTCGTCGTGAGTGCATGGGACATGCCACGCAGCGAGCCCGACATCGATCACCCCGCCGACGGACAACCGGTCCTCGTCGTGGATGCGGCCAACGTCGTCGGTTCGGTGCCCGACGGATGGTGGCGCGACCGGCGCGGGGCCACCGAACGCCTGCGGGACCGGCTCGCCGCCGTCGCCGACTCCGGTGTCGCAGGGTTCGAGGGGCCCGTGAACATCGTCCTGGTCGTCGAGGGCCGGGCGCGGGGCATCGCCTCGACCGCGTCGGTCACCGTCGTCGACGCCGACGGCTCGGGTGATGACGCGATCGTCGACGTGGTCGCGCGAACCGACACATCACAGCTCGCCGTGGTCACCGCCGACCGCGAATTACGAAGGCGCGTAACCGCTCTCGGTGCCGTGACACTCGGCCCATCGGTGATCACCCGACAGAATCCCCACGTGTGAGTCGACATCGTGGTTACAGTGAGGAGGCAGCCGTACGGACGACCCGAAAGGACGGACCATGGCCCGCTTCACCCTCCCGACCCTCGATGATCTCAAGGAGCTCGGGGCACCGCGCGAGAACGCGATCACGATCTACGCCGAGACCTCACCGGCACCGGACGCGCGCGAAACCAGCTATCTGAACGCCAAGAGCGCCTTTGACCAGGGCATCCGAACCCTGCGGGAAACCGGGATTCGCCATGCCGTCGAGGAGTCGCTGCGCGCGCAGTGGGAGAAGGTTCGTTCCGACGAGGTATGGGGGCGTTTGTCGCGATCGGTCGCGATCTTCCTGACCCCCGACCAGGTCGAGATGTTCGCCCTGCCCAACCGGTTGGAGAATCAGTCCCAGGTCGGTTCGTATTTCGATCTCGGACAGATCGTGCGTGCGGTCACCGCGAGCCAATCGGCCTTCGGGTTGACGTTTTCTGCCAACGGATGGAATCTGTGGGAGGCCACCGCGACCACCGTGGCCACCGAACTCGAACTCAGCGGTGAGCACGCCGTCGATGCAGCCGACGCCACCAATCGCGCCACGATCGGTGACCGGGGCCATGTTCGCCGTCTCGTCGGCGACGAAGGCAAGAAGGTTCTGCTCGAGCAGTACGCCAAGCGCGTGGCCGAGGCAGTGAAAGCCGAACTGGCGCCGCGAGATCCGCACGGCGAGCGACCGTTGTTCCTGTTCGCCGCCGACCCGCTGCTCGATCTGTATCGCAACGTCGAGTCGACGCGTCGTGTCGTCGCCGTCCCGGGTGCACCCGACGAATTGCATGCCGACCGCATCGACGCAGCCATCCGCGCCGAGATGCCCACGCTCAATGCAGAGCGGAACAATGCCGTTCTCGATCGCATCGCCGACGGCGTCTCCTCCGGGCTGGTGGCCACCGACCTGGCCGACATCAGCCGTGCCGCCACCTCCGGCGCGGTGTCGACGTTGCTCTACGACTTCACCGTCGATGTGCTGGGTAGCATCGACACCCGAACCGGTGAGGTCACGGTCGACGACACCGGTCACGATGTACTGTCCGACATCGTGGTGACGGTCCTCGACCATGGCGGCGAGGTGATCCCGGTGCGCGACAACGAGATCTCCAATTCCCTCTGGAACGGCATCGCCGTCGCCGGACTCCGATTCCGACCGACCTGAGGCCGACCCACCCGACGTCCCGATACCCAGACCTGAGGAGATCCCTTGGCCCACAACGTCGCTGCAGAAATCGTCGAGACTCTCCGGGCCTCGGGTACCGAGCGCGTGTACGGCATCCCCGGCGACTCGTTGAACGGCTTCACCGATGCGCTGCGGAAAGACGGCACGATCGGCTGGGTGCACGTGCGCCACGAGGAGACCGCAGCGTTCGCGGCCTCGGCCGACGCCGCACTCACCGGTGAACTCGCCGTCTGTGCGGGTAGTTGTGGACCGGGCAATCTGCACCTGATCAACGGCCTCTACGACGCCCACCGCTCACGGGTGCCGGTGTTGGCCATCGCCGCGCACATCCCGGCCGCCGAGATCGGCAGCGGCTACTTCCAGGAAACCCACCCCGAGCGACTGTTCACCGAGTGCAGTTCGTTCTGCGAGATGGTCTCGACGCCCGAGCAACTCCCCCGGCTTCTCGACATCGCGATGCGCACCGCTGTGGAGCAGCGTGGCGTCGCCGTCCTGATCGTCCCTGGCGAGATCTTCCTGGCCAGGACCGCGCGCCGCAAGAATCGTTCACCGATCCGCGCGATTCCCACCGTGATTCGGCCCACCGACGACCAATTGCGCCGGGTGGCAGAGCATCTCAATGGTGCGCAGCGGGTGACCATCCTGGCCGGTGCGGGCACGGCCGGCGCCCACGACGAGGTGGTGGCGTTCGCCGACGCGCTTCAGGCGCCGATCGTGCATGCCTTGCGCGGCAAGGAGTTTCTCGAGTACGACAATCCGTTCGACGTCGGGATGACCGGGCTGCTCGGCTTCTCCTCGGGCTATCGGGCGATCGAGAAGTGCGACACGCTGGTCATGCTCGGCACCGACTTTCCGTATCAGCAGTTCTTCCCCACCGAGGCGACCATCATCCAGCTCGACATCCGCGGCGAGCAGATCGGGCGCCGTACCCGCGTCGATATCGGGCTGGTCGGCAGCGTCGCCGACACCCTCTCGGCGTTGACTCCGCTGCTGACGCGCGAGCGGCCGTCGGACCACCTGAGTGCTGCGCTCGATCACTATGCGAAGGCGCGGACGTCTCTCGACGAACTCGCCGTCGACGACGGCAAGACACCGATCCACCCCCAGTATCTGACGATGCTGCTCAGCAAGTACGCCGATCCCGACGCGGTCTTCATCCCCGATGTGGGGTCGCCGGTGGTGTGGGCCGCGCGCTACCTGACGATGAACGGATCCCGCAGGCTGATCGGGTCGTTCACGCACGGATCGATGGCCAACGCCCTGTCGCAGTCCGTCGGTGCGCAGGCGTCGCTTCCCGGCCGGCAGGTCATCGCACTCGCCGGTGACGGCGGACTGACGATGCTGTTCGGTGAGTTGATCACGCTGACGCAGAATCGGCTTCCGGTAAAGGTCGTCGTCTTCGACAATTCGTCACTGAATTTCGTCGAGGTGGAGATGAAGGCGGCAGGTTTCGTCAACTACGGCACAGACCTCGAGAACCCCGACTTCGCCGCGGTCGCGCAGTCGTTGGGCATCTACGGACGGCGGGTCGAGCATCCCGGCGAGTTGGACGAGGCCGTGCGCGAGTTCCTCGCCCACGACGGTCCGGCCGTCCTCGACGTCGCGACTGCGCGCCAGGAGTTGTCGATCCCGCCGACCATCACCGCCGCGCAGGCCAAGGGCTTCACGTTGTACGCCATCCGCACGGTGCTGTCCGGTCGTGGTGACGAACTCGTCGACCTCGCCGAGACCAATCTGTTCCGCCGCCTGTTCGACGCCGCCACACCCGACGACTGACCCCGGCACCGGCGACACGTGTCCGCGTGCGTCAGTGCGGGATTTTCGACAGGTCCGAGTGCAGCAGCATGACGTTGTAGTCACTCCACCGGGAGGCGTTGAAGTACAGATCTTTTCCGGTACCGAGGATCGCCGGTGAGTGCGGCTGGATCATCGGCCCATACAGGACGACGGCGACCGGCGGCACCAGGTAGGTCGGAGCACTCCACGGGCCCTCGGGATGGTCGGCGGTCCGGAGACGAATCCCGTTGTCCCCGTCGAGCATCATGTACTTGTTCAGGTAGGGACTCCAGGAGACCGACGCCTCGGTGACCGGTGGCGGCAGGATCTGCGCCGAACCGTCGTCGGGGATGGCGGTGATGTCGCGTTTCCATCCACGTCCGGCCCCACTGCCGGTCCAGTACTCGTAGTTCTCGAGATTGCGGATGTCCCCGGGTGCGAATCGGGCGAGGAACGCGGCGCCGAATCGTCCGTTGGGCGTACCGAGTTGGTAGATGTAGCCGGCATCGGCTCCGTGGCCGCGGAAGTAGGCGCTCTGCTGGAACTTGCCGTTGTTGTAGGTGACCTCACGCAGTGCACCCGGGAGCGCCAGGGTCACCGGGGCGTTGATCAGGATGGTGTTGGGGTCGGTGGCCCACGTCTGCCCGTTGTCGGTGGAGTAGGCGATCGCCGAGAAGTTGGTGACCCAGTGTCCCGCGTCACCCCACGACCGCACCGACATGTAGTTCATGTATTGCGTGTAGCCGCCGTCGCCGTCGGGCAGCGAGATGGCTGCGGTCGGGATCGTGGTGACCTCCACCTGACTGACCCCTATGGCCGGGATCAGCTGCGTCGCGAAGTTCGGGGCGTCGGCACCGACCACACTGCCCGATTCGGTGACGCCGGGCACCGCGTCGGGCACGCTGACCCCGTCGGTGAAGTCGTCGTCGTTGGACCGGAGCAACACGTTGTGGCGCCACTGTTGTCCGGCGACCGCGCAATCACCGAAAGTATCGCCGAACGCCATCAGCGTCTGCCCGGAACCGTTGTCCCAGCTGATCCCGAGATCGGTGCCGGAGATGCCGAACCGCGAGAAGGTCTGGTTGGGACTCTTCGGCCCGGTGATCCAGGCGACCGTGTTGGTACTCGGTCCCCGATAGATAGGCAGATTCCCCTGCGGGCCTGTGCTGGGATTGCTCGAACTGCCTGATCCCGTCCCCAGTGATCCCGAGCCCGCCGACCCCGAACCCAGTGAACCGGTGGAACCCAAGGATCCGGTTGACCCGGTGCCGCCGTTGCCACAGGGCGCTGCGTTCGCGGCGCCGGTTCCGGCGAGAATGCCACCGCCCACCATCATGGTCGACACGACGATCGCGACCGCCGCCACTCGCGCACGTCGAACAAGACGGATGTTCATGAATAGTGGCTCTCCCGGCGTTCGTTCTGACACGAGCTGCGCCGTTTCCGATGACAACGATGGGTGTGACAGAAGTGATGTGTGGTGCTGGTGAGACAATCACATCAGGTACGACGTGCCGGCGACACCGGTGGCGATCACGAATGAGTTTCAGCTTGGCGACGTCGGTGAGATCCGATGCAGCGATGGGGACCGTCAGCGGCGAGAGAACTCCGATGCCCGAGCGACCTGCTCTGCGGTCAGCGCGACTCCGGTGTACTTCTCGAACTGCCCGGCCGCCTGGAGCGCGATCACCTCGGCTCCGGTGATGACCTGCTTCCCCGCCGTCCGGGCGGCAACGATCAGCGGCGTCTCCGACGGGAAGGCAACCACGTCGAACACCGTTGCGGCAGCGGCAATCGTGGCATCGTCGAACGCCTGCGCGTCCGCATCGGCGCCGGACATCCCCAACGGGGTCACGTTCACGATGATGTCGGCACCGGGTGCGGGAGCACTGATGTGGCGATACCCGTATTTGTCGGCGAGCGCCGAGCCGGCGGACTCGTTGCGCGCCGCGACGGTGAGGTCGCCGAACCCGGCACTGCGGAACGCCCCGACGACGGCCCGCGCCATCCCGCCCGAGCCCTGCACCATCACCGCGGCATCCCGATCGAGCTCGTGGCTCTCGAGGAGCGCCGACACCGCCTCGACATCGGTGTTCGACGCGATCAGCCGACCGCTGTCATTGACGATCGTGTTGATCGATTCGATCACCGACGCCGACTCCTCGATCTCGTCGACGAGCGGGATGACCGCCTCCTTGAACGGCATCGACACCGAACATCCGCGAATCCCCAGGGCTCGCACGCCACCGATCGCCCCGGCGATGTCGTCGGTCGTGAACGCCTTGTAGATGAAGTTCAGGCCGAGTTCGTCATACAGATAGTTGTGAAAGCGCGTACCGATGTTCGACGGTCGGCCGGCCAGCGAGATGCACAGGGTCATGTCCTTGTTGAGGATCGGCATCAGTTCAGACTAACGTCGCCGGCCGACGGTTGATCCCGGCTGCGCAGCGCGGGAATCACCTGCTCCACGAGCAGGGGCGCCAACGACACCGACGTGTTCTCGGTGCGTGTACTCCCCGCGTCGTCGAGAGACAGCCATCGCAGTTCGGCGATCTCGGCTGCCGCAGTGGCGTCCTGAACCACGCGACGGCACTCGAAGACGTTGGCGCGCACCGCGAATCCGGCTTCGTTGGCCGCGGCGGCGGTGAAGGTCCCGAGCTCGGTCAGGTCCCGGGCAGGCAACCGCACACCGGTTTCCTCGGCGCACTCACGAATCGCGGTCTCGCGCGGAGCCTCCCCGGGCTCGGGTTTGCCGCCGGGCAACATGAACCGGGAGCTACCGACCTTGCGCACGATCAGGAGGGCACCCGATTCGTTTCGCAGCACAACGGCACTGACGGTGATCACCCGATCATCGGTCACCGGCTTCTCAACGCCCGAAGCCCGCGTCCCGCAGGGCCTGTGCCATCGAGCCATTGGGGGCCGTCTCGCGTCGGCGCGAGTTGCCACCCCGTCGGCCGTCGTCTTTCGGCTTGCCACCCCGACGGTCGTTCTTGGTGCCGGACTGAGCATTTCGAGGCTGCGATTTCGCACCCCCGTCCTTGGCTCCGTCCTTGGCCCCGCCACGTCGCGCACCACCGCCGGAGACCTCGTCCTGCAG
>NZ_MVPX01000252.1:0-17200 GCF_002043085.1 Gordonia sp. i37
CCCCCCGTCCTTGGCTCCGTCCTTGGCCCCGCCACGTCGCGCACCACCGCCGGAGACCTCGTCCTGCAGGCGAAGAGTGAGGCCGATCCGCTGTCGTTCGACGTCGACCTCGAGGACCTTGACCCGGACGACCTGCCCCGAACGCACGACCTCATGGGGATCGGACACGAAGCGATCAGACATCGCCGAGACGTGCACGAGCCCGTCCTGATGGACGCCGACATCAACGAACGCGCCGAACGCGGCGACGTTGGTGACGACACCTTCGAGCACGATGCCGGGCGTGAGGTCGGCGACCTTCTCCACACCGTCGGCGAAGGTCGCGGTGGTGAAGGCCGGACGCGGGTCACGTCCGGGTTTCTCCAACTCGGCGAGGATGTCGGTCACCGTCGGCACACCGAAACGCTCGTCGGCGAAATCGGCCGGGCGCAGAGATCGCAGGGTGCGTTCGTTACCGATCAATTCGGCGAGGCCGATGCCCGAACGATCGAGAATTCGACGCACCACCGGATAGGACTCCGGGTGCACGCCCGAACCGTCGAGCGGGTCGTCGCCGTCGCGGATGCGCAGGAAGCCCGCGCACTGTTCGAATGCCTTGGGCCCGAGTCGCGGAACATCGAGCAGCGCCGTGCGATTGCGGAACGCACCGACCGAATCACGATGGGTGACGATCGCCTCGGCCAGCGTCGGCGTCACTCCGGACACCTTGGCGAGCAGCGGGACCGAGGCGGTGTTGAGGTCCACGCCGACCGCGTTGACGGCATCTTCGACCACCGCGTCCAGACTTCGCGCCAGCGTGCCCGGGGTGACGTCGTGCTGATACTGGCCGACACCGATCGATTTCGGTTCGATCTTGACCAGTTCGGCCAGCGGGTCCTGCAGGCGCCGCGCGATCGAGACCGCGCCGCGCAACGACACGTCGAGGGCCGGGAGTTCGCGCGAGGCGTACTCCGAGGCCGAGTACACCGACGCGCCGGCCTCGCTCACCATCGCCTTGGTCGGCACCGCAGCACCGGCCGATTTGATGTCGGCGATGAGTTCGGTTGCCAGTGCATCGGTTTCGCGGGACGCGGTGCCGTTGCCTATCGCGATCAACTCCACCTGATGACGTGCGATGAGCGCACCGAGCGTCGCCTTGGCCTGATCCCACTGCTTCTGCGGCTGATGCGGATAGATCGCGCACGTGTCGAGCACCTTGCCGGTGGCGTCGACCACCGCGACCTTCACCCCGGTCCGGAATCCCGGGTCGAGGCCGAGGGTGGTGCGCGCACCGGCCGGTGCGGCCAGCAGCAGATCCTTCAGGTTGGTCGCGAACACCGCGACGGCGTCCTGCTCGGCGCGCTGACGCAGTCGGACGCGGGCGTCCACGGCCGCCGACACCATCAGTTTGGTCCGCCATGCCCAGCGCACGGTCTGCGACAACCACGGGGTTGCCGGGCCCGGATGCGACCGGTCGACACCGAGCGTGGCCGCGACCATCGCCTCGTACTCGTCGTCCTCGCCGGCATCGAAATCCAGCGAGAGCACGTCCTCCTTCTCACCCCGCAGCACGGCGAGCACCCGATGCGACGGCATCTTCTCCAGCGGTTCGGAGAACTCGAAATAGTCGCGGAACTTCTGTCCGGCAGGGGTTTTCGCAACCACCTCGGAGCGCGGCGCGGTCCGCAGCGCGCCCTGCGACCACAGTTTCTCGCGGACGGCGCCCACGAGCTCGGCGTCCTCCGCGGCCCGTTCGATGAGAATGTGACGTGCGCCCTCGAGGGCTGCCGCGGCGTCGGCGACACCCGCGGAATCCCCGTCCGCCGGGGCGACGAATCCGGCCGCCACGTCCTCGGGGACGAGGGTGGGATCGTCGAGCAGTCGCTGCGCCAACGGCTCGAGACCGGCCTCTCGGGCGATCTGGGCCTTGGTGCGGCGTTTGGGCTTGTAGGGCAGGTAGATGTCCTCGACACGCGACTTGGTGTCGGCGGCGACGAGCGCAGCCTTCAGTTCGTCGGTGAGTTTGCCCTGCTCGGAGATGGAGGCCAGCACGGCGGCCCGGCGCTCGTCGAGTTCCCGCAGGTACCGCAGTCGTTCGTCGAGTAGGCGCAGTTGCGCGTCGTCGAGGCTGCCGGTCACCTCCTTGCGGTACCGCGCGATGAACGGGACCGTCGAGCCCTCGTCGAGCAGCGCGACGGCTGCGGCGACCTGGTGCTCCCCGACGGCCAGTTCTTCGGCCAGACGTGCGTTGACGGACTTGACTCCGGGTATTGCCGGTGCGCTCGAACTCACCCGGTGCACCCTACCGAAGGGGTGCGACAGCCCGGCGGGTCAGGCACATGCGTGTCGGTTCACCGGGTCATGGGTCGGTCGTCACCGACCGCTCAGGTCGCCTCGATCGCCGCGCGGAACTCCTCGGAGCGGTAGAACGGTTCGAATTGTCGGCGGACCACCGGCTCGAGCATGTCCCGCTCGTCGAGCCGCGACATCACCGCCGGACCGAAGCGCAGCCCCTCCTCGATCAGATCCGCTCGACCGATACCGAGGTCGGCGAGGAGGTCGATTAGCGTCACCGCACCGTACTTGTCGAAGACGTGGTCGATGCCCTCGTCGAGGAGTGCGCGAAAATAGTCGGTGTCGCGGAAGGACTTCCAGAACTCGAACAGTACGACGACGAGGTCGTCGATGTCGTCGTCGGTCACCAGTTCGCGCCACCAGCCGACCGAGTCGTCCGAGCGCAACCGCCACAGATCGCGCGCCGCGTCGAGCAGGACGGCGTCGCCGTCCTCCTTGGCCGCGGCCAGCACGTAGCTCGCGCCCCGACGGGTGAGGATCGTCAGCGCCGAGGACACCACCGGCACGAGCGGACTTGCGAGCCGGGTGACCCCGCGGACCACCGTGGCGGCCACGCCAGGGCCGCCGGCCATCGCGCGCCCGTCGGCGACTGCGGCGTCGAAGGCGTGCGCCACCACATCCACGCAGGCATCGACCGCGGCCGGGCTGGTCGCGATCTCCGCGGCGATCCGGCGGGCGATCCCGGTCTCGGCGATCGCCGTGAACAATTCGTCGGCGTGCCGTGCGTCGAGTACCTCCGTCATCGCGATCTCGTCGTTGACGCGATGGCGGTACAGGCGAGCAGCGATCTCACCGACCAACTCCGGGATCGAGCCCTCCACCGGCAACTGCACGGTGTACTTGTGGGCGGTCAGCTTGATCAGGTCACGGGTGATGACGTCGTCGAGGGTCAACCGGGACACGTCGCCGAGGAAGGCATCGACCTGCTCGACCACGAGTTGGCCGTAAGAGTGGGGGTCGCGCAGTTCGCGCAAGGTGAAAGAGATCTGGGCCTCGAGCAGGCGCGTGGCGAGATCGTCGGTCATCTCACCAGGGTGTCACACCAGGTGGAGGAGTTCGTCGCATTCTCGTGGTCGGCGACGGGTCGGACTCGTAAACTCCCACCGTGCGGGTTTCTTCGGAAGAATGTGGGCTTTCATGGGCTTCCTGATCGGATTCTCCCCCTGGATCGTGTACTGGATTCTGGTGGGCAACATGCCGTTTCGCGGTGCCGTGCTCATCGCGCTGGGATTGTCGGTGATCGCGGTGGCCGTGCAGCGCATCCGCAAACAGCCCTGGCATTCCCTCGAGGTCGGCGCGGTCGTGGTGTTCGTGATCCTGTCGGTGTTGTCGTTCACCGTCAGCGACAGATTCCTCGAGCAATGGCTGCAGCCGCTGGGTAATGCCGGCATCTTCCTCGTCGCGTTGACGGGCCTGCTGATCGGTCGCCCGTTCGTCCGCGAATACGCTGCCGCCTCGGTCGACGCCGCGACGGCCCGCAGCGACGGTTTCCGGGTGATCACCACCGCGATGACGTGGATGTGGACCACGGTCTTCGCATTGATGACACTCATCTCGTGCATTCCCCCGATCATCCAGGGACAGGCCACGATTCGGGATGGCGGTTCGGTGGCCTCGGTGCTCTGCTATTGGGTCATACCGTTCACGATGATGGGGTTGGCCGGCACCGCGTCGGGAGTGTTCCCGTCCTGGTTCGACAAGAAGACCGCGGCGATGTCCGAGCGCGAGGGCGCCGCCGATCCCGGCGCTCCGGTACCCCAGCCGCCGGCTGCCCCGCCGGTCACCGATCCCCATCTACAGCTGCAAGTGCCGCACACCTCCCGCCACGACGAGCCGTTCGCGATCACCGTCTCCACCCGCGCGACCTCGCCGGTGGCGCTGAGCGTTTCCGGGGCAGATCTGTACGGCCGCATGTGGACCTGGCGCGGGTCGGTCGAGAATGGCCAGACGATCGCCGACGAACCGATCTGGGCGATGCAATTCGACGGCCCGGCCGACCGCGCCGACCTGTTCATCCCGCCGGAGCAACCATGGCAGGTCCGGGTCGAGGCCTCCGTGGACGGTCGGAGCGCGGCACTGACCTGCCTGCGTCGGGCCACCGACCCGGCAGTGGAGGTGATCGAGATCGACGTCGACGGGCGACGGGCACTGCTGGCCGTACCGGCGTCGGCGACCGGCCCCGCCGTCGTCTGTTTCGGCGGATCGGAAGGCGGGGGGGATTCGCAGCGGGCGGCCGTCTGCGCTCTCGCGTCCCGCGGGGTCACGGCACTGGCCTATGCGTGGCTCGACGACGGTCCCGACGCCGCTCCGATCGCCGACATCCCACTCGAACGATTCGCCGCAGCAGTGCACTGGCTGTCGGAGCACGTCGGCGGCCCGGTCGCCGCAATGGGCATCTCGCGCGGCGCCGAGGGTCTCGCGGCCACACTGGCCCGCGAGGCCGATCTCGCCGTGTCTGCGGTGATCCTGCTCAGCCCGAGCAGCGTCACCTGGCAGGCGATCGGGCCCGACGGGGAGATCCCGGGAACATCGTCGTGGACTCATCGCGGACAACCGTGCGCCTACGCCTCACTGCCGAGCGGGGCGTTGATGCCACAACTCGTCGGCAACGCCTGGCGGTTGTCGCGCGACGTCGCGGCGCACCGTCCGACCGTGCTCCGACTGCATCCCGCCTACGAGGAAGGCCTCGCTCGTGACGTCCCACCCGACGCGGTGATCGCCGCGGAGTCCATCGGGTGCCCCGTCCTCACGGTCAGCGGCTCCGACGACGAGCTCTGGCCTTCGGAGTCGATGGCCGATGTCCTGCTCGGACGCCGGAACAACCCGGCGGACAGACACATTCGGTACGAGGGAGCCGGGCATTTCCTGCGGCCCGGACTCTATCCGTCGACCGTGTCGAGGACCGGCGGAATCGCCCTCGGCGGCCGCCCTGCCGACCAGGCGGCGGCGTGCCTGTCGTTGACCGAGGAACTGGTGGGCTTCCTCGTCGGCGCACGGCACACGGTGTGAGTCGCACAGCGTGAGTCACCTCACGCCGGTGTCCACCCCAGCGCCGGCCCGAGGCGCTGTGCCATGTCGGTGATGATCTGCCGGTAGTCTTCGTCGTCGAAGCTGAACGGCAGAGCGAACGCCACCTCGTCAGCACGCTGGAACCCCTTGTGCTGGTACAGAATCTCCGCGAGTACTTCCGACGGGCCGACGAGGTCCGGGGAGAAGAGCATGCCGCGCGGGCCCTGCGGGGTGAGGGTGCGCGGCAGACGTGCCTCGGCGTAGGCCCGGTACCGGGCGATCTGCTCGGAGCTCGCCGTGTCGGTGGGAATGACCACGAGCCCCTGTGACACGCGCGCCGACGCCGGGTCACGATGGTGGGCCAGGTAGGCATCGATGTGTTCGGCCTGAATGGTCGCGAAGTCGCGCGCGGTGGTGCCCTCGGTGGTGACCACCGACGAGGTCAGATAGTTCAGTCCCTGCTCCCCCGCCCAGATCGCCGACTCGCGCCCGCCGCCGTACCACACCCGGTCGGCCAGCCCCGGTGAGTGTGGTTGCACACGCCGCGAGAACGATTCGATGCCGACGACGCCCTCGAAGTCACTGACGGGGTCGCCACGCAGACAGGACAGCAGGCGGACGACCCGATCCTTGGAGAAGTTCTCGATGTCGTGGGTCTCCGGGTACAGCGCGGCCTTGACGTCGTCGTAACGCATCGGGGTAGCCACGGAGACACCGGGATTGACCCGACCACCGGACAACACATCGACGGTCGCGAGGTCTTCGGCCAGTCGTAGCGGATTCTCCCAGCCGAGCGGGATCACCGCGGTGCCGAGCTGGATTCGACTGGTACGCATGGCGGCCGCGGCCATCACCGCGACCGGCGAGGAGATCCCGAACTGCAGATGCCGGTTGCGCAACCACACACTGTCGAAGCCGAGGTCCTCGGCTCGCTCGATGACGTCGAGGGTCGTGCGGTGCCCGGCCGCCGGATCGGCCTCATCGAACGACCCGATCGTGAGAAAACCCAGCGACCGCAGGGGTCGATCCGTCGTCGGCATGGCTCTCAGTGTGCCGCACCCCGGCGCGGCGAGCACGGCCCCGAGCGCCTTCGACCCTGTGAGAGCCTGAACTCGTGACGCTTCCCTCGATACACGACTCCTCGTGGCACGCCTTTGCCAGCGACAACTACGCCGGTGCCCACCCGGACGTGATGGCTGCGGTCGTCGCCGCCAACGGCGGACACCAGCGGTCCTACGGGACCGATGTCTACACCGAACGACTTCGAGACGTGGTCGCCGCGCAGTTCGGTGAGCAAGCCGAGGTCTTCCCGGTCTTCAACGGAACCGGGGCCAACATCGTCGCCCTGACCGCGGTGACCCCGCGCTGGGGTGCCGTCGTGACCACCTCCGAGGCACATATCAATGTTTCCGAAGGCACTGCACCCGAGCAGGTTTCGGGACTCAAGATCCTCCATGTGCCCACCACGGACGGCAAGCTGCGGCCGGCACAGATCACCGCCGCTGCCCGCGCACTCGGCGACGCACAGCGAGCACAGCCGTCGGCGGTGAGTTTGACGCAGTGCACCGAGGTCGGCACCGTGTACGCCGCGGAGGAGATCACCGAGATCTGCGCGGTGGCGCACGAGCACGGGATGGCGGTGCACATCGACGGAGCCCGCCTGTGGAATGCCGCGGCGGCACTCGACCTCCCGCTACGAGACTTCACCACCGGCGCCGGCGTCGACGTGGTCAGCCTGGGCGGCACCAAGAACGGCGCGCTCGGCGCCGAGGCGGTCATCGTCATCGACCCGGACCGGACCGCGGGCACCGCCTACGTGCGAAAGATGACGACCCAACTGCCGAGCAAGGTGCGGTTCATCTCGGCGCAACTCCTGGCTTTGTTCGACGCCGATCTCGGCCTCCGCAATGCCACGCACGCCAATGCGATGGCCGCGCGACTGCGGTCAGCACTGGAACACCTCGTCGCGAATGGCTCGCTCCCCGGTCTCGGATTCGCCCAGGACAGTCCCACCAATGCGGTGTTCGCGCGACTCCCGGTCCACATCGCCGACCGGATTCGCGAACAGGTGCACTTCTACGACTGGGACCGCCCCTCCGCAGTGGTCCGCTGGATGACGTCGTGGGACACGACCACCACCGACGTCGACCGATTCGTCACCGCCATCACCGACGCCTTCGCGAGCAGTGCCGGCACCGAAGCGGATCAGTCCTGACGATCGGGCGATCTGGGTTCACGGCTGTCGGGGTTCACGGGCGGTCCGATTCACGATGGTCGCTGCTCGAGACGGTAATGCAGACGCAACGCCCGCATCGGTCCGAGATCCAATGCGTGGTCGGTGCGCAGTTCTCCTTCGTCGTCGACGAACACATGGATTCGCTCACGCAACGGGGCGCGGGCGGCGTAGGTCCGTCGGCCGAGGACGACGGTGACATACGCCCCGTCCTCGCCGAAGGTCCGCGATCGCGAGGTCAACACCAGTGAGCCATCCGGCTCGGCGCGCGGCCGCAGATATACGCCGACGTTGCCCGCCTCCAGCGGAAAAACCACCGCCACATGGGGTTGTGCCGATCCGGGCAGCATCGCGCTGCGATAGAAGCCGCTGTAGACGGCCGAGCCGTCCAGACGCAGCGTCCGTAGCCAGGCCGCTCCGGCACGATGTCCGTCGACGTCATCGATCACCCGCACGCGACTGGTCATGCCGCGGCTCACCGACAATGGTGCGGTCGGTAGCGCCAGCTGCCGAACGCGGCGACCGAAGAGACCGGCGATCGCTGCCGCACCGGGCGCAAGCAGTGGATTCCATTGCGCCCAGACCTCCATGCGCCAGCGCGCGGTGTGTTCATAGAAGTCCCGGACCAGCGGATGCAGTTGTGTCGCAGTGAAGTCGGGCCCGTCGAGCACACTCATGTCGTCGAAGAGTCCGTCGTCGGCGGAGATCGGGCGGACCCGCCCCGAGCGGTCGAGGTCGTCGAACCATGCGTCGCCGACGGTGTGCCGACGATTCATCGGGCCGCGCAGGAAGGCGTGCTCGGACGAGTCGAGGTCGACTGTTCGTCCGACGAGTCGCCACCATGTCCGTGAGGGCAGGTCCAATGCGTGCAGCAACCGGTCCGCCGTCGGCGTCGTGCGCGTGGTCATGGACGCAGATCGTAGGTGACGGTGCTCGATCGCGACGAAGCGACACACACGCCCACCGCGCCGGCGATAATCGGCGCATGGTCGATCCCGAATTGCGCACCATTCCCGCTGGACTCGTCGATGTCACCGTCGGGGTGAGCGATCCCGAGGTGACGAGTGCCGACGCCCTGAGCCACTTCGCCCCGGACGATCCGGCGATGCCGATGTATCAGGTGATCGCCAACAACCGGGCGCCGGTTGCCCTGCGCGACTTGATGATCGCGCCGGTGCGCAGCGGCTACGTCGGCGACGGTCACCAACCCGATCCGACACTCGTCCCGCCGTCGGGCGCACAGGCCGTACCGGAAGTCGATGTGAGCGAGATCTATGTGCCGGTCGACGGCGGGGTCGCCCGCTGCCAGCTGTATCGACCGACGGGCACCGATCCCGAGGAACTGCTGCCGGTACTCGTGTACTTCCACGGCGGTGGCTTCACCGTCGGCAGCTCCGACGACTGCGATTTCCTCACCCGCAAACTCGCCGCCACCAACCGTGCGTTGGTGGTGTCGGCCAATTACCGTCTCGCGCCGGAGTTTCCGTTTCCGGTACCGCTCGACGACGCCTACGGCGTGTATCGCTGGGTGACGGGCAATGCCTCACGTATCGGTGGCGACACTCGTTTCCTCGGAGTCGCCGGTGACTCGTCGGGCTCGAACTTTGCCGCCGCGATACCGCTGCGGTGTGCCGACGACGGGGTTCGCACCCCCGACGCCGTGGTGCTGTTGGGCGCGATGGTGGACTTCCGGTTCGAGCGCTGGTCGTCATTTCGTGAGCAGGCTCCGCGCGGCATCGTCTACGACACCGCGTTCACCGGATTCATCCGCGGCGCCTATCTGCCAACCACCCCGTGGGATCACCCGTATGCCAGTCCGATCGAGGGCGATCTGCATGCGTTTCCACCGACGGTGATCGCGACCGGCACCCACGACCCGATCATCGATTCGGCGCGTGCCTTCGCCGATCGCCTCGGCGAAGCGGGCACCTCGGTGACCACGTACTTCCCCGCCGGGATGCCGCACGGGTTCTATTTCTTTCCCGGCGTGCACCCCGAGGAGGACGTCGCGTATCGCATCGTGGCCGATGCGTTGGCACCGCTGATCAGCATGGCCACCGCCGGCTGATCGGCGGTTGGGCGGGCGCGGCGACCCGATGCGGGGGTTGCATCGCCATGCAACCCTATGACCCACGTCACTCCTCGTCGTAGCGTCATGCGCGCACCGGACCGATCAGCGCCCGGGAAGTCGAGAACGAGGAGAAGCGATGAGCGTCGCGCATGTCACCGGGGCCGCACGGGGAATCGGCAAAGCGATAGCGTTGCGGCTGGCCCACGACGGGCACGACGTGGCCGTCTCGGATCTACCGTCCATGGCCGGTGAGCTGAAGGACACCCGCGCCGAGATCGAGGCGACCGGAGTCGCCTCGGTCGACCTCACCGGTGACGTGTCGGTGCGCCACGACGTCCGGTCGTTGATCAGTGGGACCGCCGAGGCGTTGGGTTCACTCGATGTGATGGTCGCCAATGCCGGTGTCGCACAGACGAAGGCGCTGCTCGATGTCACCCCGGAGGAGTTCGACGCAATCCACGCCGTGAACTCACGTGGGGCGTTCCTGTGCTACACCGAGGCCGCTCGCCAGATGATCGCGCAGGGGTCCGGCGGCAAGATCATCGGGGCCGCATCCATCGCCGCGCACAAGGGCTTTGCCTTGTTGGGTGTCTACTGCTCGACCAAGTTCGCACTGCGTGCCCTGACCCAGTCCGCGGCGCAGGAATGGGCGCCGCACGGTATCACGGTCAACGCCTATTGTCCGGGCATCGTCGACACCGCGATGTGGGAGGAGATCGACCACGACCTCGGCGAGATCAATCACGTCGGCAAGGGCGAGTCGATGAAGGCCATGGCCGCCGGGATCACGCTCGGACGCGTGTCGACCGGAGATGACGTCGCCAAACTCGTGTCCTTCCTGGCGGGTCCGGACTCCGACTACATGACCGGCCAGGCGGTGCTCGTCGACGGCGGGATGATCTTCGTCTGAGCGTGGTGGCCCTGCCGCGCGGCGCCGTGGCTGATCTCGACGGGGTTTGCGATCGGCTCGACGGTGGTAATCGTGGAGGGACAGTCATGGGAGGTGGATCTCCTCCACCTCCCACGATATCCACCGCCCTCGATGCAGAAGGGACTGACGATCATGGCCATCGCCACCGTCGACCCGACCACCGGCAGCACGATCCGCGAGTTCGAGCCCATGACCGACGATGAGGTCGACGCCGCGCTCGACCGCGCGGCGCAGGCATTCCCCGGTTACCGCAGAACGACTTTCGAGCAGCGCGCAGGGTGGCTACATGCGACGGCCGATCTGCTCGAGGCCGAGGCGGACGAGACCGCGGCGATGATGACCCAGGAGATGGGCAAGACCCTCTCGGCCGCGAAGGCCGAGGTCCTCAAGTGCGCGAAAGCCTTTCGCCACTATGCCGACCACGGCGCCGCCATGTTGGCCGACGAGATCGCCGACGCCGATGCCGTCGGGGCGAGCCGCGCGTACATGCGTTACCAGCCGCTCGGTGTGATTCTCGCGGTCATGCCGTGGAACTTCCCATTGTGGCAGGCGGTCCGCTTCATCGCCCCTGCCCTGATGGCCGGCAACGTCGGTGTCCTCAAACACGCGTCGAACGTCCCGCAGTCGGCGCTCTACATCTCCGACGTGCTGCGGCGTGCCGGTCTACCCGAGGGCTGCTTCCAGACCCTGCTGATCCCCTCGTCGATGGTCGAGCCGATCCTGCGCGACGCCCGGGTGGCTGCGGCCACGCTCACCGGCAGCGAGCCGGCGGGACGTGCGGTGGCCGCGGTCGCCGGCGACGAGGTCAAGCACACGGTGCTCGAACTCGGCGGCAGCGACCCCTACATCGTCATGCCGAGCGCCGACATCTCCGCGGCCGCCGCGACCGCGGTCACCGCACGGGTGCAGAACAACGGCCAGTCCTGCATCGCCGCAAAGCGTTTCATCGTCCACACCGATGTCTACGACGAGTTCACCGAGGCCTTCGTCGCCGGCTTCGCCGAACTCGTCGTCGGCGATCCCACCGACGAGGCCACCGATGTCGGACCGCTCGCCACCGAGCAGGGACGCGAGGATCTCGAGAAGCTCGTCGACGACGCCGTGGCGGCCGGTGCCACCGTGCTGATCGGCGGGCACCGTCTGGACCGCTCGGGCTGGTTCTACGAGCCGACCGTCATCACCGATGTCACCGACACAATGGATCTCTATGCCGCCGAAGCGTTCGGGCCCGTCGCCGCACTCTATCGGGTCGCCGACATCGAGGAGGCGATCGCGATCGCCAACGACACGACCTTCGGCCTCGGCGGCAATGCCTGGACCACCGATCCTGCCGAGCAGCAACGCTTCATCGACGAGATCGACTCCGGTCAGGTGTTCATCAACGGGATGACCACCTCGTATCCCGAGCTCGGTTTCGGTGGCATCAAGCGTTCCGGGTACGGGCGCGAGCTCACCGCCCACGGCATTCGCGAGTTCTGCAACATCAAGACGGTGTGGATCGGCTGACGCTTGCGTCGATGGCACATTGCGCACCATGACCCGTCGGCCGTCAGTGGTGGTGTTGCGCGGGAATGTTCCAGCGTGGCAGCGGATCCGGGTAACCGACCCACGCCTCGGGTCCGGCGAGCATCTCGTCGTCGGTCAGTAGTGCCGATTCGAGGAGGCGCACGGGTTCGCGCTTGTCGAGATGAATCCCGATGAAGACCAGCTCCTGACCCGGCCCGGCGAGCGGGTCGTGCTCGGGCGGCGTCCAGTACTGTGCGGGTTCGATCATGAGGTTCGGGCCCGCCTGCGACCAGACTGCAACGATGTCGGGTCGGCTCGCGATCCAGCAGAAACCCTTGCTGCGCAACACTCCTCGGAGCCCGTCGAGAGCGTCGGCGAGGCGTGCCGGATGAAACGGCCGCTCGGCGCGGAACGCCACCGACCCGATTCCGTACTCCTCGGTCTCGGGCACGTGGCCGCCGAGGAGTTCGTCGTCCCAGCCGGCCACCGCCGCGGCGGCCTCGTGGTCGAACAGACCCGTGCCGATCACCCGGTCCAGTGGCACCTCGCCGTGGGTGGTGACGATGACCTGGGCGCGCGGATTGAGTCGGCGCACCGTCGCCTCGACGCGGCCGAGCTGATCCGCACCGACCAGGTCGGTCTTGTTGAGGATCACCACGTCGGCGAATTCGACCTGGTCGACGAGGAGGTCGGCGATGGTGCGTTCGTCCCCGTCGCCGGCTTGCAGGGCGCGGTCGTCGAGGCGTTCACCACGCGCCAGCTCGGTGAGAAAGGTCGAGCAGTCGACGACGGTCACCATCGTGTCGAGGACGGCCAGGTCGGCCAGCGAGGAGCCGTCCTCGAAGACCCAGTCGAAGGTTGCGGCAACGGGCATGGGCTCGGAGATGCCGGTCGATTCGATGACGAGATGGTCGAATCGACCCGCCCGGGCGAGATCACCGACCGCGTCGATGAGGTCTTCGCGCAGAGTGCAGCAGATACACCCGTTGGTGAGTTCGACCATGCGCTCCTCGGTGCGGTCGAAGCCACCGAGGTCGATGAGCGAGGCATCGATGTTGATCTCGCTCATGTCGTTGACGATGACGGCGATGCGCCTGCCCTCGCGGTTGGCGAGCAAGGTGTTGAGCAGGGTGGTCTTACCGGATCCGAGGAAACCGGAGAGGACCGTGACAGGAAGCTGGGCTGCAGCGGGGGAGGACACCCGCTAATGATAATTGTTTTCATTAGCGGGTGTCCACGCGGGTGTCACTCCAGAACGAACACCGGGATCAGCCGGTCGGTGTTGACCTGATATTCGGCGTACGGCGGATAGGCGGCCACGGCCAGATTCCACCAGTGCTCTCGCTCGTCTCCGCTGACCTCGCGGGCGGTGAGCTCGGCGACCTTCTGGCCGTCCTGCACGGTGACCTGCGGGTGGGCCTTGACGTTGTGGTACCAGGCCGGATGCTCGGGAGCCCCGCCCTTGGAGGCGACCATCGCGTATCGGCCGTTCTCCTCGACGCGCATCAGCGGAACATAGCGCTTCTTGCCGGATTTCGCCCCGGTCGTGGTGAACAGCACGACCGGCCGGTCGGCCACCTGGACCCCGTCGGTGGTCCCCTGCTCCAGGATCTTCGCGGTCTGCTCGCGCACCCAATCGGTCGGACTCAGTTCTGGTTCATCGCTCATGCCCGGGGCCAACGCACCCGGCCCGCCGGGTATTTCCACCCCCGCGGCACATCACCGACGATCGGTCGGTGACGGGCCGGTCATTGTCCATCGACAGTGTCACTCGGTCAGGGGTCACTCGGTCAGGGGTCACTCGGTCAGGGGTCACTCGGTCAGGGGAGCATTCGTCCACTCGTTGCGGAATTCGAGTCCGCTCCGGATGAACAGTTGGCTGACCGGGCAGCGTCGCTCCACCTCCGATACGAACTCGGCGAACGTGTCCGCGTCGGCGTCGGTCTGCACCGTTGCCTGCACGGTGACCGAGGTGAAGTTGGCGTTGCCGTCCGCCCCGGCGACCAGCACCGCGGTGTCCAGGTCGCCTTGCACCCGAAAGTCGAACGCGCCGAGCGAGATTCCCAAGTCCTTGGCAACCAGGGATGCGGTCACCTGGTTGCACGAGGTCAGGGCGCCGAGTGCGTAGAACAGCGGGCTCGGCGCGGCATCACGCCCACCGAATGCGGGATAGGCGTCGGTGTCGAATTCGTGTGCCACCGGCCCTTCGCTGACGAGGTGCTGTGCCACACCGGTTCCCGCCGCGGTGAGGACGAACGGGACAACGGTGGTGCGGATGGTGGCGGTCATGGGTCCTCCCGGGTCGATGGCGATCACCACCCACCTTTGTTGCCGGGACGGCAGCCGACGAGCGTTGTGGCCGCGGTGATCGCAACCCCGGTCCACCCGAGGAATGCCTGCGTCGCGGTGTCGTTGATGTCAAGGGTGTGTGCACTCCCGACGCGGGAGCCGAGCCCATCCAACGCATTCCCATCCAACGATGTGAGGAGAATCCCGATGAGTCCTGTGGACAGCGGTGCCGAGACGAGCGATCAGGCCACGAACACCGATGGCGGCAAGGTCTGGTTCATCACCGGGACCTCACGCGGCTTCGGCCGAGAATGGGCGATCGCGGCACTCGATCGCGGCGATCGCGTTGCCGCGACAGCCCGCAACCTCGACTCGCTCGCCGACCTCGTCGACACCTACGGGTCCGCGATCCTGCCGATCGAACTCGACGTCACCGATCGCACCGCAGATATCGCTGCCGTTGCTCGTGCTCACGAGCATTTCGGCCGCCTCGACGTGGTGGTCAACAACGCCGGCTACGGCCAGTTCGGCTTCATCGAGGAACTCTCCGAGTCGCAGGCGCGCGACCAGATCGAGACCAATGTGTTCGGCGCCCTGTGGATCACGCAGGCGGCGCTGCCGTTCCTGCGTGCGCAGCGCTCCGGTCACATCATTCAGGTGTCCTCGATCGGCGGTATCAGCGCATTCGCCAACATCGGCATCTACAACGCGTCCAAGTGGGCACTCGAGGGTTTCTCCCAGGCGTTGGCCGCCGAGGTCGAGGCGTTCGGCATCCACGTGACGTTGGTCGAGCCGGGCGGATTCGACACCGATTGGGCCGGGGCGTCGGCCAAGCACGCCACGACGCTCACCGACTATGACGAGGTCCGCGAGACCGCGGCTCGGGCGCGCCGGTCGCGCACCTCATCACCCGGCGACCCACACGCCTCGGCTGCGGCGATCCTGCAGATCGTCGACGCCGACGAGCCGCCGCTGCGGGTGTTCTTCGGCACCGCCCCGCTCGACATCGCGAAGGCCGACTACGCGAGCCGGCTCACCGAGTGGGAAAAATGGCAGCACGTGGCCGAACTCGCCCAGGGCTGACCCGGCCGCCTACCTGATCGTGTAGACGACACCATCGCCCGCCGCGGCCCGGTCGGACATGAACTGCGCAGCGGTGCGCAGAAAGTTGGTGATGTCCTCGGCCTTCCAGGTGATTCCGCGGGCGAGGGCCGGGTGGTCGTCCGCCACGAGGGGCACCAGCATGAGATCACGCGCGATCGCCGCGGTGTCCGTTGTATCGAGGACCCGGACCCAGGGGGTGAACGAATAGTCCTGTCCATAGGACACACTGGGCATCCCCTCGACCAACGTATACGACTCCCGCGGGCCGGAATCGTCGTCGCGGCCGGAGAAGATGTCCTGGAATACACGAAAAGCCTTGTCCAGGTACAGCATCGTGGGGCGCGGCTTGGCGTCGAGCGCGAAGACGCAGTCACTGGCCACCGTCTCGCCGTTCTCGGTCTCGACCGAGACCGGCACCAGGCCCCATGCGTCGCCGAGGGGATCGGCACCGAGGAACAGTCCTGGATCACGGTGTGCGTCGTCGATACGGTCGCCGGGTACCGGATATGCGTAGTAGCGAATTCCCATGTGCCACAGTGTTCATCGCCGGTGCCGAGGCGGGGTCCGGACCATCCACAGCGATGTAGGCGCGGCGCACGGCTGTGGACAAGACCTATGCGGGATCGGGGCAGATGTGCATGCGATAGTTTACCACGAGTGGGGCGTGGTCGGAGAGCCGTTGCGCGGCCGACGGTTCCTTGTCGACCGTCACCTGGGTCGCGCACGCGGCCAGTCGGGGTGTCGCGAGTTGGTGATCGACTCGCCAGCCCACATCCTTGGCGAACGACTCTCCCGCCCAGCTCCACCAGGTCAGTGGGCCCGGCCGCGCTCCGTGTACCCGTCGCACCACGTCGACGAGGCGACGGGTCCCGAGGATCGACTCGAACCATTCACGGTCCTCGGGGAGGAATCCGTCCATCGAGCGGGCAGCGCGCCAGTTCGTCACGTCGTGCTGGGTGTGGGCGATGTTGAGATCCCCGACGAGCAGGAAGTCACGGCCCGCGCGGTGCGCAGCACGACGACTGCGGTCCAACTCCCGGCTGAATGCCGCGAGAAATCGTTGTTTGCGTTCGTACTTCTGGCCGCCATCGGGTTTCTCGCGCATCGAGCCGGGCCGCTGTCGGTGTGCGGGAAGTCCACCTTTCGGGAGGTAAAGGCAGGCCACGGTCACCGGCTGTTCGGCGAGGTCGACCTCGAGGTACCGACCATGCGTGGCGAATTCACCGAGACCGCGCGCTGTGGGCGGGTGGGTCACCCAGGTGCGCACCGCGGTGCCCGGACGCCTGGTCAGTACGGCCACCCCGTTACGGCCGGCGATCGATCCGACGTCGGCCGCGACCGCGTATCCGGGAAACTCGCCGATCTCCGATGCCGGACACCGCAATTCCTGAAGCGCCACGACATCCGGTGCGCGGGCCGCAAGCCACTCGTCGAATCCGCGGCGTCGCGCGGCGCGGATACCGTTGACGTTGAAGGCGGCAACCGTGAACACGGCGTCGGCCCCGTGAACACCGGGTGGATCAGACACGGTAGGCAACACTACGCGGGCCGTATCCCGTGGCCGAGGCCAGGAGTTGCGCGAAGCATGAACGAAATGCCATCGGGGAGGACCGGAATCGGCGTTACCACAAGTACGCGCAACACTGCGTTGACCACCCTGACCCCCGAATCCCCCACCACCTTCAGGAGCCGTGCGCGATGACCGAAACCCTGACAACCGACG
>NZ_MVPX01000253.1:0-15274 GCF_002043085.1 Gordonia sp. i37
GGAGCCGACCCGATTCGACGGGCTTCCCGGCACCTGGTGGTACGACGGCGCAACCGGCCACCTTCGACCCGACGGCGGCGAGACATTCGCGGCCCGCGACTTCGACCTCGATGCGACAGGAGCCGGCGAGATCGTCGAACTCAACGGTGTGCACATCGAAGTCGCGCGCCGCGGCGACGGCTATCTGATCCGCGTGCATGACGAGAATGCGCCCCCCGTCCGCGATTTCCGAGGAGTGCCCACCTATGAGCCCGACCCGTCCTGGGCGCTGTCGGCCACCTTCGAGCCCTACTCGACACCCCGCCCGGTGACCGTGGGTGCCGTGGCCGAGGGGCTTGCGCACGTCTACGTCTCGCCCGGCGAGCTCGTCCTGACCCGCGACGGCGCCGACCATCGCCTCATCGCATTCAACGGCAAGGCCGGTGGCCTGACCGTGCTGTTCACCGACGGCACCTCCGGGGTAACCACGTACGCGGCCAACCGCAGCGTGGCCATCGAGGCCGACGACGAGGTGGTGCGACGTGGAGGCGAGGTCATCATCGACTTCAACCGGGCGACGAACCTGCCGTGCGCGTTCATCGACTTCGCGACCTGCCCCCTGCCGCCGGCCGGCAACACTCTGCCGTTCGACGTGACCGCCGGCGAGAAGATCCCCCACGAGCGCCGGTGACACCTGCACAGACAGCTCAGGGCCCAGACTTCTCAGCCGACTCCGTGGATCTTGTCTGCGTCGATGGTGAGGATGATGCGGGTTTGGTCGCGTCCTCCGAACCAGGGATACGGCGCTCCGAGGTATTTCTGCGACAACGCCTCGATGTGCTCGGCTCCCCCGTCGGTGGTCGACCCGATCACACGGCCCCGGATCTCGAAGTACCGCGCGGGGTTGTCGGGATCGGAGACGTTGATCGACACCCGCGGATCACGCTGAATGTTCTTCTCCTTCTGGAACCCCTGCACCGTGTTGACGAGAACGTGCTCGCCGTCCGTGTCGACCCACGTCTGGGTGAGCTGCGGCGACCCGTCGGGCATGATCGTCGCGACATGGCACGGTGTGGGTCGGCGCAGCAGGGCAACAAGATCATCGGGCAGCGTCATGGATTCCTCGCTTCGTCGCGGGGGCTGTCGTGTCAGCCACCTGTCGTCTCACCGATCCATCGTGTCACCGCTACGCCGACGCATAGGCGTCGGCGTACTCGGCACTCGGTGGCAGCGGCTGGATGACGTCGAGAAGGACACCGTCGGGTGCGGCGAGGATGAAATGCCGTTGCCCGAAGTCCTCGTCCCTGAGGCCCATGACGATCTCGATGTCCGGATCAGCCGCCAGGCTGCGGTGGACCGCGTCGATATCGTCGACCTCGAGGTTCACGATCACCCCTCGCGGGAGCGCTCCGTACCCCTCGGGGATCGTGGCGTGATCATGAGCCAGGACGGCCACCTCGAAGGCCCCCAATCTCAGACTGACGTACCAGTCGGACTCGAACGTCGTCTCGAACCCGAGGAGTTCGCGATAAAAGGATGCCGCGGCGCCGACGTCGCGCGACATGAGGACGGGATAGAAACTGGTGGCTGACAAGAGAACTCCCCTTTACGTACAGTGAGTATGTAACGAGATCAGAATACATACGCACCGCACGTAAAGGAAGAGACCATGCCCCGCGCCTCCGCGGCCGACGCCGCTCAGACCGCCCAGCGCGTTCTCGACTCGGCAACCGAACTGTTCTCGTCACGAGGTTTCGCCGACGTCTCACTTGACGATGTCGCCGGCGCCGCAGGCGTCACGCGCGGGGCGGTTTATCACCACTACCGGAACAAGGCCGGACTGTTCGGCGCTGTCGCCGCACGGCTGCAGGTGCGCGTCGCCGATGCGGTCGTACAAGCAGCACAGGCGGCCGGTGCAGACCCCGGCGACCAACTCCGCGTCGGATCACACGCATTCCTCGACGCGATCACGTCCGGCACCGCGGTACGAATCCTGCTCATCGACGCCCCGTCGGTGGTCGGCTGGCAGGAGTGGCGTCGGCTCGACGCCGAGAATTCCGCAGCACACCTGCGCGATGCCCTGCGTGCGGCCGGCGTCGACGAGGAGCTGCTCGACGCGACCACCGCACAACTGTCCGGCGCCATGAACGAAACCGCCCTCTGGATCGCCCAACACGCGAATACCGATGTGGCTCGCGCCCAAGCACATTCGGCTCTCAACCGGCTACTCGCCGCCTATCTCTCGTGACAGCGTCGCAGGTTCCCGATGGCTGGTGCGCCAGCACTCGGCCATGACTCCGGTGCGGTCACCGACGCGTCATCACCGACGCGTAGCCGCCATCGCCGGGGTAGACCCAGGCGCCGTCGAGCACCCGATCGTCGTCGCCGAAGGAGCCGCGGAAATACGCCGGACCGTTCCTGGCGCCGGCCCAGATCGTGAGCGTGTCCCCGTCGAGTTCGTACACGTAGTCGAAGGTGTTGCCCATCGAGTCGTAGAACCGTGACACGACATCGGACTGCACCGGCTCGCCGAACGGATGGAGGTTGCCGATGACCTCGACGCCGCTGATCTCCTGACCGAACTGCGTCAGCGCAACGTGCTGGAAACGAAAGAAGCGCCCCGGCATCCACTCGTAGCGGACGATGCCTTCGGCCCTCCTGTCACGGTCCACTCGCCGACCAGGCGGTTGAGCGCGGCGACAGCCTCGCTGGCAGTTGGGGCGCCGTCGAGACCGTAGGCATCGATCTGCTCGGCCGTAACGTCTGCAAGCGGGTTGTCGTTCATGGGTGTTCTCCTTCCGAGAGCGACCCGGCGGGTCGCGTTCACCTGATACCTCGGAGCCCAGAGGCGCGGAATGAACATCGGCGGCACGCACAGCAGTCCCGCGAAAGACATTCAGTCGGACACCAGGGATTGGCGGACGTCAAGAATCGGCGACGTCAAGAATCGGCGATGTCAAGAATCGGCGGTGGGCTCCGAGGTATCCGTGCAACGCACCTCGTCGACCACAGGAGACCACCATGACCTTGCATCACGCCGTCCCCGCAGCGACTCCCCGAGCGGGGTTCGCGGACCTGAGACCGCATGTGTCCGCAATGCTCGTCGCCGGGGCCGCCGCCGGCCCCCTCTTCTATCTGTCTGCCCTCGCGCAGATGGCCACGCGCGAAGGATTCGATCTCCGGATCCATCCCATCAGTCAGCTCTCGACAGGACAGTGGGGCTGGGTTCAGATGCTCACCTTCGTTCTCGCCGGGCTCGGGCTGCTCTGCCTGGCCGTCGGCCACCGCATCCTCGTGACCACGGGCATCGGCCGGGCCGCGCTTCCGCTGTTCATTGCTGTGGCGGGAGTGGGCTTCATCGCGGCGGGCATCTTCCCGCAGGACCCCTCGCACGGCTTCCCTGTGGGCACGCCTGATGGTCCCGCGGCCGAGACGACCTGGCACGCACTGGTGCACATCGTTGCGGCCATCGTCGGGTTCACCGCGATCGCCCTCGCCGCCGTGATCGCGTTCGTGCGATCGATCCGCGAACGCCGGTCGCTCTCCGCGGTGGGCAATGCCGTCGTGGCGCTGACATTGCTCCTTCCGGTCGTTCCCGAAGTCGCCGGCATCCAGGTCGCCGTTACCGGCCTCTTCGCCTTCGGATGGTGCAGCGCGACGGCGATCCGCTTGCTCCGCCGCGGTTCGAGCCGATCGTTAGCATGAAGACCTTGGTTCGAGGCAAGGAGATCACGACGATGAAGTTCCTCATCCTGGGCTATACCCCGAGCGAGAGTTGGGATGTGGCCACCTCGGATGCCCCCACGGACGACGCGCTGGAGGCGTTCGCCGCCTATCAGAAGTTCGAGGCCGAGCTCCGCGCGACAGGTGAGTTCGTGAGCACAGAGGGGCTCGGCCACCCGGCGATGTCCACGACGGTGCGCAGGAGTGGCAAGGGCATTGTCATCACCGACGGCCCGTTCGCGGAACTGAAAGAGGTGCTCGCGTCTTTCGCCGTCATCGACGTCTCCGGTCTGGAGCGTGCTCGGGACATCGTGGCCAGGATGGTCGATCTCCTGGGTGAACCGATGGAGATCCGCCCGATCATGGGTGACGATTTCGCGTGACGAATGGATCGACCGCGATCGAGGACCTGCTGCGCCGAGAGGCGCCGCAGGTCCTCGGTGCCCTGGTTCGACGGTTCGGTCATTTCGATCTCGCGGAGGAGGCCACGCAGGACGCTCTCGTCGCGGCGAGCCGGCAATGGGCTGCCGACTCGATCCCGGAGCACCCCCGCGGATGGCTCATCCGGGTTGCCTACCGCCGCATGGTCGATGGGCTGCGCGCCGAGTCGGCCGCTCGTCGGCGAGAAGACCAGTACGTCCTCGCCGAGACGCTGCCCGAGCGTTCTCCCGTATCCGACCAGGACGACAGCCTGAACCTGCTGATGCTCTGCTGTCACTCGTCACTGTCGTTCGGATCGCGCGTCGCGCTGACCCTCCGCGCCGTCGGCGGGCTCACAACCTCCGAGATCGCGCACGCGTATGGCGTCACCGAACAGACGATGGCGGTGCGCATCAGTCGCGCGAAACAACGGATACGCAAGAGCGGTGCGCGCTTCGAGGCCACCGCCGACAACGACGTGGAGGAGCGTATCTCCGCCGTCATGCGTGTTCTGTACCTCATCTTCAACGAGGGGTATACGGCCACGGCCGGTCGATCTCTCACTCGCACCGACCTGACCGCCGAGGCCATCCGCCTCACCCGACTCCTGCACGAACTGGTGCCGGAGCACGTGGAATCCACCGGGCTTCTCGCGCTCATGCTCTTGACCGATTCGCGCCGCGCGAGCCGGTCGACGCCGGATGGCGATCTCATTCCGCTCGCACAGCAGGACCGCAGCCGGTGGGATCATGCGATGATCGCGGAGGGGACCGAACTCGCCCGCTCGGCCTGGCGCGAGGGAAGCATCGGGGCCTACCGGCTACAAGCCGCGATCGCCGCGCTCCACGCCACCGCACCGACCCCCGCGCACACCGACTGGCAGCAGATCGCCGCCCTCTACCTCGCCCTCGAACACGTCGAGCCCGCGGGGCCCGTCATGCTCTCCCGCATCGTCGCCGTGGCCCACGCCTATGGCACCCGACCCGCGCTGGAACTGCTGGATCGACTCGATCAAGAGCACGGGCTCCTGCAGCATCCGCTCACTCGTCAGCGAGCGCACGCGATCCGGGCCCACCTCCTCGATACGGCAGGAGATGCGGCGGACGCCCGCACCGACTTCCTCGCGGCGGCCGAACTGACCCAGAACGAGACCGAGATCCGGTACCTGTCGCAACGGGCGCGGCGACGACCCTCGGACACGACGAAGCCCCGGTGAGATATCGATTCTCACCGGGGCCTTTGCGTCGGGCTGACAGGATTTGAACCTGCGACCACTTGACCCCCAGTCAAGTGCGCTACCAAACTGCGCCACAGCCCGTTGCCCTGATCCGAGAAGCTCTCGTCATCAAGGCGTAGATGAGACTAGCCGACGATCCACCCGAGGAGCCAATCGGCTGGTCAGGGCACTGATCAGGAAGCGGCAGAGCGATTCTTGTACCAGACCCAACCGCCGGTGACGATCAGTGCGCCGATCAACGACCCGATGATCCCGCTGGGGCGGAAGTTGATCCCGTCACCCGAGATCAAGCTGATCAGGAGTCCACCGACGAACGATCCGACCAGACCCGCGACGATCGCGAGACCCCAGTCGATGTTCCACATGTTCTTGCCGCCGATGAGCAGTTGGGCGAGAGCGCCGATGACCATTCCGAACACGATGATTGCCAAGATGAGCACGAAAGGAGTATGTCACAGGGCAATCCGGCGATCTCGGACCCGACTGGTCAGCGTTTGCGGCGATCCCTCTTGTCGCGCACCCGCACGTTGATCCGCACCGGCGAACCATCGAAATTGAACTGCTCGCGCAGTCTGCGCTCCAGGAAGCGGCGATAGCCGGCCTCGAGGAATCCGGTGGTGAACAACACGAATGTGGGTGGCCGTACCGCGGCCTGGGTGGCAAACATGACCCGAGGTTGGCGTCCGCCGCGCAGCGGCGGCGGGGTGGCCGCGATGACCTCCTTGAGCCAATTGTTCAGCGGCCCTGTCGAAATCCGCTTGTCCCACGAGTCGAGGGCGCCTTCGAGCGCAGGCACCAGCTTCTGCACGGCTCGGCCCGTCATCGCCGAGATGTTGACCCGCCGCGCCCACGGCACCCGGGCGAGTTCCCGGTCGATCTCCTTGTCGAGGGTGTACCGACGGTCCTCATCGACCAGATCCCACTTGTTGAACGCGATCACCAGCGCCCGACCGGAGTCGATGATCATCGACAGCACACGCAGGTCCTGCTCGGTGATGGGCTCGGAGGCATCGATCAACAGAATCGCCACCTCGGCGGCGTCGAGCGCCGACCGCGTCCGCAGCGAAGCGTAGTACTCGTGACCGCTGGCCGTGCGGACCTTGCGCCGCAGACCCGCGGTGTCGACGAATTGCCACATCTTGCCGTCGAGTTGGATCAGCTCGTCCACCGGATCAACGGTGGTGCCGGCAACATTGTCGACCACCGAGCGTTGCGACCCGGCGAGCTTGTTCAGCAGCGAACTCTTGCCGACGTTCGGTTTCCCGACGAGCGCGACCCGGCGTGGCCCGCCGAGCCGGACACCGGCGTCCTCCCGCGGCGTATGCGGCAACCGCTCGAGGATGACGTCGAGGACATCGCCGGCGCCCCGCCCGTGCGCCGCCGACACCGGGTGTGGCTCACCGAGTCCCAGCGACCACAGTGAGGCCGCCTCGGCCTCCTGTCGCTCGCTGTCGATCTTGTTGGCCACCAGGATGACCGGGGTCTTCGATCGGCGCAGCGTGCGGGCGACGGCCTCGTCTGTCGTGGTGGCCCCGACGGTCCCGTCGACGACGAGCACGATCACGTCGGCCGTACGCATCGCGAGTTCGGCCTGCGCCGCCACCGCTTGCTGAAGGCCCTTCGCATCCGGTTCCCAGCCGCCGGTGTCGACGACGGTGAACCGGCGGCCCGACCACGTCGCCGAATACGAGACGCGGTCACGAGTAACGCCGGGGATGTCCTCGACGACGGCCTCGCGGCGGCCGAGGATACGGTTCACGAGAGTTGACTTGCCGACGTTCGGGCGACCGACGATGGCCACCTCGGGGACCCGTTCGGCCTCACCGAACTCCTCGATGTCGTCGAAGTCGCCGAGATCCCACTCGGTTTCGTCGCTCCAGGTGCCGTCGCCCGGCAGGGCGAGCGCGTCGGCCGTGCCACCGGGGGCGTCGGATGTGTCGGTCACGAGGCAACTCCGATCCGTGCGCGGACCAGTTCGACCAACCGGTCGAGAACCTGGTCCAGGGTCATGTCGCTGGTGTCCACCAGCACCGCATCGTTGGCCTGCCGCAGCGGGGACACCGCACGGGTCGAGTCGAGATGATCGCGTCGGTTCACCGCGGCAAGGACCTCGACATGGTCGCTGGGCCGACCCGCGGCGAGGTTCTGGCGGTGCCGGCGTTCGGCCCGCGCCTCGGGTGATGCGGTGAGAAAGATCTTGATCGCGGCGTCGGGGAACACCACGGTGCCGATGTCTCGACCCTCGACCACCAGCAGCTCCGATTCGGCCTGGCGGCGTTGCAGCGCAACGAGTTTGGTTCGCACGGCCGGGACCGCCGACACCGCGGAGACGGCGGCGGTGACCGCATCGGAGCGGATCGGACCGCTGACGTCCTCACCGTCGAGGAACACCCGCGATGAGCCGTCTCCGTTCGGACGCAAGGCGATATCGGCGGCGTCGACGGTTGCGGCAACCGCATCCGCGTCGGCGGGATCCACCCCGGCCCGCTGCACCGCGAGGGTGGCCGCGCGATACATTGCGCCGGTGTCGAGATAGTGCGCGCCGACCTTGTGCGCCAACAACTTCGACACGCTCGACTTGCCGGTTCCGGCGGGGCCGTCGATCGCGATCACACCGCCGTTCACAGGCCGACCGCCTTGTACAGCGCACCGATCTCATCGCGCCCGAGTACCCGCAGACTTCCCGGACGCTGTTCGCCGAGGGCCACCGTGCCGATGTGGGTCCGCACCAGCGCCTGCACCGGGAAACCGACTTCCTCCATCAGCCGACGGACGATCCGATTTCTGCCCTCGTGCAACACGATTCGGACCTGGGACTCGCCCTGGTGCACACCGAGGATGGTGAAGCCGTCGACGGCGACCGGCCCGTCGTCGAGTTCGACCCCGTCACGCAGCGTGCGCACCAGCGACCGGGGCACCTCACCGCGCACCCAGGCCAGATAGGTCTTGGGCACCTCGTAGGACGGATGCATGAGGCGGTTGGCTAGTTCACCGTCGTTGGTGAGCAACAACAGACCTTCGGTGTCGGCATCGAGCCGGCCGACGTGGAAGAGTCGCTGACCCGACATGACCCGCTCGGCGACGATGTCGCCGACACAGGGGCGCCCCTGGTCGTCGGACATGGTGGACTGCCATCCCTTGGGCTTGTTCAGCGCGAGGTACTGACGTGTCTCGTCCATGATGACCCGGGCGCCGTCGACCCGGATGATCGCGGTGTCGGGATTGATCCGCAGACCCTGCTCGGTGACGATCTCGCCGTCGACCTCGACACGCCCGGCGGCGATGAGCTCCTCGGCGCCGCGCCGCGAGGCCACACCGGCCTGCGCGAGCACCTTTTGCAGGCGCACCCCGTCGGCGACATAGGTGGCACCCTGTTCCTCGACGTCGGGTGTGGGGCCCTGGTGGCGTGCGGGCCGGGCATTGTTGAGCCGGATCCGACCGGCCTTCACATCGGGTTGTGAACTTCCCTTGCGGTGCCGCTTCTTGGCGTGTGCCGGCTGCTGGGCACCCGCGGCGCCGGCGCCCTTGCCCGCAGGCTTGCCGCCGCGCTGACCGCTCGCGGCCTTGCCTGCCCGCGAACCGTCGCCGGTGGCCTTGCCGCGCGGTGTGGCGTTTCTGTCCGCCCTACCGTTCTTGTCGGTCTTGCTGTTCTTGTCTGTCCTGCGTCGTCCCGGTGTGCCGTCCCGGCCAGCGGTTGCCATATCTCAGTCCTGATTCTCGAGGTCGTCGTCGGCGACGCCGATCGGCGATGTGCCGTCGGGTGCCCCCTCTGAGTCTGACGCTTTACCCGCGAGTTTGGCGAATCGGGGATCGGAGTTGAGTTCCTCGTCGAGGTCGTCGATGAGGTCGACGTCGGGCAGCAGGGGTGCGAGATCGGGCAGTTCCTCCAGTGAGGCGAGGCCGAGTCGTTCGAGGAACAATTCGGTGGTGCCGTAAGTGGTGGCGGTGGTCTGCGGATCGGTTCCGACCTCGTTGATCAGTCCGCGCGCCACCAGGGTGCGGATGACACCGTCGACGTTGACGCCGCGGATCGCGCTGACCCGCGCCCGCGAGACGGGCTGCCGGTAGGCGATCACCGCCAGGGTTTCCAGCGCCGCCCGGGTCAGTTTCGAGCGCGCACCGTCGAGCAGCAGTCGCTCGACGTAGGGTGCGTAGTCGGCTCGGGTGTAGTACCGCCAGCCGTCCCCGGCGAAGCGCAGATCGATTCCGCTGTGCGCCGAGGTCAGCTCCGCCGACATCTCGTTGAGCATCTCCCGGACCCGCAGCGCCTCGACGCCGATCGCGTTCGCCAGTTCGTCGGAGGTCACCGGTGTGTCGACGACGAGCAGCAGGGCCTCCAGTGCGGAGCGAAGTTCCGCGTCGTCGACGGTCTCGTCGGTGGCGACGTCGAGGGCGCCCTGCCCGGGCTCGGAGGTGCCCTCGGGTGTGTGGCCCCCGTGTCCCTGGTCCTCGAGTTCCTGGTCCCTGTGTCCCTGGTCGTCGACTGCCCGCTCGGGAGATGGTGCGTCGTGCGGCTCGGTCATCCGTAGTCCTCTGCCTTGTCGAAACTCAGATCGTCGAGTTCTCGCTCCCCCGACCACAGCACCCGCAGGTCACCGAGCGCCTCGGGTTGGGAGAACGTGATCGCGCGTTCCCGGAACAGTTCGAGCAACGCCAGGAAACTGCCGACCACCTCCAGCGCGTTGGCGCAGCCGGCAACGAGCTGACCGAAGGTCAGCCCGTCGCCGGGTGCACTGTCGGCGAGCAGTCCCGCCATCCGTTGCGCCTGTGCCGGGACCGACACCTGGTGTGAGTCGTGCAGGTGGTCGAGCCCCACGGTCGGAATCGGCCGCGGTCGCAACGCCGCCGCGGCGACCTCGGCGAACCCTCCGGGCGTGACACCCAACGTCACCTCGGGCAGCAGATCGGCGTACCGCTCCTCCAGCGATACCGCACGCGGATACCGTTGCAGTGCAGCGGCTTCCAACTCACCGAACAGTGCCGCCACCTGCTTGTACGCACGGTATTGCAGGAGCCGGGCGAACAAGAGGTCGCGTGCCTCGAGCAGCGCGAGGTCCTCGGGATCGTCGACCTCCCCGGACGGCAACAGCCGGGCGGCCTTGAGATCGAGCAGCGTCGCGGCCACCACGAGGAATTCGGTGGTCTGCTCCAACCCCAACTCCGGGCCCATCTCCCGGGTGTAGGCGATGAAGTCGTCGGTCACCTCGTGCAGCGCCACCTCGGTCACGTCGAGGCGATGCTGACTGATCAGGTTGAGCAGCAGGTCGAAGGGGCCTTCGAAGTTCGCCAAACGTACGCGAAAACCACCGTCCGGCTCAGCCGGTGCCGAGTCGGGAGCAGCATCTGCCCCGCCGACGTCGCTCGGTTCGCTCATGCCTGCTTGACGTTGCGTGCGATGACCTCTCGAGCCAGAGCCCGATAAGCCTGTGCTCCAGCAGACTTCGGCGCCCACGAGGTGATCGGTTCGCCGGCCACACTGGTTTCCGGGAAGCGGACGGTGCGCGCGATGACGGTGTCGTACACCTTGTCGCCGAACACCTCGACGACCCGCGCCATCACCTCTCGGGAATGCAGGGTGCGCGCATCGAACATGGTCACCAGGATTCCGCCGACGTCGAGACGCATGTTGAGGCGGTCGTGGACCTTCTCGATGGTGTCGGTGAGCAACGCCAGTCCACGCAGGCTGAAGTACTCGCACTCCATCGGGATCAGCACCGTGTCGGCGCAGGCCAGGGCGTTGACGGTGAGCAGACCCAGCGACGGCTGACAGTCGATGAGCACGACGTCGTAACGATCGAGGACCGGATGCAGCGCACGGGCCAGAGCCTGTTCGCGGCCGACCTCGGTGACCAGCTGGATCTCGGCGGCCGAGAGGTCGATGTTGCTGGGCAACAGGTCCAGCCCGTCGACCCGGGTACGCATCAACACCTCGTCGGTGGGCGCGTGCGGCGGCACGAGCAGGTTGTAGACGGTCTCGTCGAGTTCGTGATGCGGCACACCCAATCCCGCGGACAGCGCACCCTGCGGGTCGAGGTCGACCAGCAGCACGCGGCGGCCGTACTCGGCGAGGGCCGCACCCAGATTGATCGTGGAGGTGGTCTTGCCGACCCCGCCCTTCTGGTTACAGACCGCGATGACCGTCGCCGGTCCGTGCCGATCGAGCTGGGTCGGTTCGGGAACGGGACGGTAGGGACGACCGGTGGGACCGATCTGATCGTCGGCCTGGACCCGTGCGGTGCGGTGATCGGTCTCGTCGATGTCCGCGCCGCTGGGAACCTCGAGACGGTACTGGTCGTCGAAGTGGGCGCTGGGTCGCCGGGTGCTCGAGATACTCACCGCTGCGCAGCCCCCTTTCTGTCGTCTCGGCCCGGCCGTTTCGGCCCGGACCTCCACCAAAGCCTAGTGGGTCGCGCCGACGATCCCGTGGAGCATCGCCGCAACCATGAGCGTTCGTCGCCGACCGCGTCACCGCGCCCGTGGGTGCGCGGTCGCGTACACCTCGCGCATCGTGTTCACCGTCACCAGCGTGTAGACCTGTGTCGTCGTCACCGACGCATGCCCCAACAGTTCCTGGACCACGCGAACATCGGCTCCGCCGTCGAGGAGATGGGTGGCGAAACTGTGCCGCAGGGTGTGCGGCGACACCGCGCCCTCGAGTCCGGCACGTTCGGCCGCCGCCGCCAACACCTGCCAGGCACCCTGTCGGGTGAGCCGGCCCCCGCGGGCGTTGAGGAACAGTGCCGCGGTCGATCTACGCACGAGCGTCGGGCGTCCGCGTACCAGGTATGCCTCGAGAGCATCGACGGCCGGCCCGCCGACGGGCACCACCCGCTCCTTGCCGCCCTTGCCGCGTAACCGCACCGCCCGGGTGTCGGTGTCGATGTCGTCGAGATCGAGCCCGGTGGCCTCGGAGATGCGTGCGCCGCAACTATAGAGGAGCTCCAGGAGTGCTCGATCACGGAGCGCGCGTGCGTGATCGGGGGCTCCGGAGGCGTCCAGGATGCGTTCGACGTCGCTCACCGACAACGCCTTGGGTAGCCGGCGAGCCGGGCTCGGCGGGCGAACCGCGTGGGCGACGTCGTCGGCGACCAGCCCCTCCGCCGCGGCGAACTTGTGAAAACCTCTGGTGGCCACCAGGGTTCGCGCCACCGAACTCTCCGCGAGCGGCCGTTCCCCGGATTCGGGGGCACCCCTGCGCAACGCGACGAGGAACTCACGGACATCGGCTTCGGCCACGTCGGCGAGATCGTCGATCTTCCGTGCACGCAGGTACTGCCGATAGCGTCCGAGGTCGCGACCATAGGAGCTCAGTGTGTTCGCCGCAACGCCACGTTCGACGGTCAGATGATCGAGATAGCGGGTGATCGCCACGTCGATGCCCACCTGCTCGGTCATGCCGACTCCTCGCTTCCGATCCGCACTCCCCGACTCCCGGCGTGGCCGCCGGTCGGCGCCTACCGGCGCGCGCCGCGCTCCCGTCGGGCGCGGAAAGCACTCGGCTCGTCGCGCCAGGGTGCCTCCACCGGCCGCAACGTGACCTCACCCCGATCGGCCGCCGCGACGGCCAGGATGCCCGCGACGCTGGTCGCATTCACGATGTCACCGTCGAACACCTGGCGGACCGCATCATCGGTGGCGATCCACTCGATCGACATGTCGGCTTCCTCATCGCTGCGCTCGGCCGCGGTGAGCGCGTGCAACCCCTCGGCGAGGTAGAGGCGTAGCGCCTCGTCGGTGAAACCCGGCGACAGATCCAGATCGACCAGCACCTGCCACCGATCGGCAGCGAGGTCGGTTTCCTCGGCCAGTTCGCGTCGGGCGGCGTCCACCGCCGTTTCCGTCGCGTCCTGATCGAGGAGCCCGGCAGGCAATTCGAGCAGGCGGTGTCCGATCGGATGCCGGTATTGGCGGACCATCGCGATCCGACGCTGCTCGTCACGCGCCACGACGGCCACGGCCCCGAAATGCTCGACGACCTCACGCTCGGCGGTTCGGCCACCGGGCATGACGACCTCGTCGACCCGCAACGCGAGGATCGCTCCGTCGTACACCAGGCGTGAACCACGAACCCCGAAGTCGTGGGTTCCGGCGCCGTCGGAAGCGGTGTCGCTCAAGCGCGATCGCCTCCGGCGTCGACTGCCCCGGCGGTCGCGACCTCGGACACGTCATTCTCGGCATGCGGCGCGTCGTAGTCACCGAGGTCCACCGGAAGCCGTTCGGCCGCTTTGTATTTCAGAGCCGCGTCGATGAACGCGCGGAACAGCGGGTGCGGGCGCGTCGGCCGGCTCTTCAGCTCCGGGTGGGCCTGGGTGGCCACCAGGAACGGGTGCACCTCGGGCGGGTACTCGACGAATTCGACGAGATGCCCGTCGGGCGAGGTCCCGGAGAACACCAGCCCGGACTCGGCGATGGTGTCGCGGTAGGTGTTGTTCACCTCGTAGCGGTGACGGTGACGTTCGGAGACCTCGGTGGTGCCGTAGGCCTTGGCGACCACCGAACCCTCTTTCAGAGTTGCCGGATAGGCACCCAGACGCATCGTTCCGCCCAGATCCGCCTCGCCGGCGACCGCATCGTGCTGGTCGGCCATCGTCGAGATCACCGGATGTGGTGTGTCCGGGTCGAATTCGTCGGAACTGGCATGGTCGAGTCCCACCGAGCGCGCCGCCTCGATGACGATGCACTGCAAGCCCAGGCACAGCCCGAGGAGTGGGATACCGCGACGGCGGGCATAGCTGATCGCGCCGACCTTGCCCTCGATGCCGCGGATCCCGAAGCCTCCCGGGATGAGGACGCCGTCGACGTCGGAGAGCGCGGCCTGCGCACCCTGCGATGTGGCGCACTCGTCCGACGGCACCCACTTGATCTCGGTGCGCGCACGCCACGCGAAACCGCCGGCCCGGATCGCCTCGGTCACCGACAGGTAGGCGTCGGGGAGGTCGACGTACTTGCCCACCAACGCGATTCGCACGGTCTCCCGGGGCTCGTGCACCCGGTTGAGCAGCTCACCCCATTCGGTCCAGTCCACGTCGCGGAAGGGCAGACCGAGTTTGCGGACCACGTAGGCGTCGAGTTGCTCGCTGTGCAGCACCTTGGGGATGTCGTAGATCGACGGCGCGTCGGGTGTGGAGATGACGCCTTCGATGTCGACGTCGCACATGAGCGCGATCTTCTTCTTGAGACCTTCGGGGACGTCGCGGTCGCACCGCAGGATGAGCGCATCGGGCTGGATGCCGACGTTGCGCAGCGCGGCCACCGAGTGCTGGGTGGGTTTGGTCTTGAGCTCACCCGACGGCGCGAGGTAGGGCACCAGCGACACGTGCAGGAAGAACACGTTGTCGCGCCCCACGTCGTGGCGGATCTGGCGGGCGGCCTCGATGAACGGCAACGACTCGATGTCACCGACGGTGCCACCGATCTCGGTGATCACCACATCGGGTGCCTCGCCGTCGTCGCCGGGCTCACGCATCGCGAGGACCCGCGACTTGAGTTCGTCGGTGATGTGCGGGATCACCTGCACCGTCTCGCCGAGGTACTCGCCGCGTCGTTCCTTGGCGATGACGCTCGAATACACCTGTCCGGTGGTCACATTCGCCGACTGCGACAGGTTGCGGTCGAGGAAGCGCTCGTAATGCCCGACGTCGAGATCGGTTTCCGCGCCGTCCTCGGTGACGAAGACCTCACCGTGCTGGAACGGATTCATCGTTCCCGGATCAACGTTGAGATACGGGTCGAGCTTCTGCATGGTGACCCGCAGACCGCGGGCCGTGAGGAGCTGACCGAGACTCGAGGCGGTCAAGCCCTTACCCAGGGACGAGGCGACTCCGCCCGTCACGAAAATATGTTTGGTGCCCGTATGAACGCGCAGTGGTCGCAAAACCGTTTCTCCCGTCGGCCGGATCAGGTCATGAAAGCCTG
>NZ_MVPX01000254.1:0-8687 GCF_002043085.1 Gordonia sp. i37
CCCCCCCCCGCCACGACACCGACGGGGCGGGCAGCCCCGCGTGTCGCGGCGGACGTCGGGTCACCGGTGACGATGTGCGCGCGTGGTGCGCTGCGCCTGGACTGCTCAGGCCGGTTGGGACTGAGCCGGTTGCGCGCCGACGGTGATGGCGCTTGCCCCCGGACCGGAGCCGAAGGAGCCGGAGCGGCCCTGGCTCTCCTCGTCGAGCGCGAGGACGGTGGTGATCAGGCCGGTCTGGGCGTCGACGTTGTCGATCGTGGTGATCGCGTTGCGCAACGCCGGGTCCGAACGAATCACCGCTATCGGTGACACTCCCGTCGCCGAACCGCTGCGACCGACGAGTTCACCGCCCTGCGCACGGGCGGTCATCGCCGCGGCCAGCCGGGCGACCAGTTGCCCCTGGGCACCGGAGTTCTCCGGGAGCGCGTCGCCGGAGACGAACACCACCAGATCGGCGGGCCGGATCGCGTTGTCGACGTAGGTCAGGAAACCGCCGTCGCGCAGGGTTTGCAGCCCGGTCTGGCGATCGGCGACCGCGGCAGCGTTCTGATCGCTGCGGTGCATCACCAAGGTCCCCAACAGATCCCCGACCCGTGAGCCCGAGTCGGTCAGTTCCGCACGCAGTGTCGCACCCGGGGGAATCGTCTGGTCGACGATGGTGCGGACCTGTTCGGCGCTGTCGTCGCGCACGAGCTTGTCGGTGAGGCCGAGCTGCCCGGAAAACGTTGCACCCGCAGTCGACAGCGACTGTTTGACGGCGTCGACGTCGGAGTCGGCGGCGTTGGGCGTGGTGACGACGAGAACGGCGTGCCCCTTGAGCTGATCGGCGATCAGCCGCGGAGCGATCGCGGCGTCAAAGCTGTTCGCGGCGTTCACCTGATCGTTGAGACCGTCGCGCTGCTGCTCGAGGTCGCCGATCCGATCACGGCTCGTACCGGTCAGGGAATTGACGCGATCGCCCACGAACCCCGAGCCGAGGAACAACCCCAGCGCGAGGGCCAAAAACACCGCCACCAACGAGATGGCGTGCTGGCGTAGAGAAATCATGTCCTACCTGTTCCAGACTCCCCGAGCCCACTCGAACAAGTGGTTCCATTGGGCCACAGCCCAATCGGTGATCTCCGGTCCCGCGCTCGAGAGCATCACCGCGGCGATGACGGCGATCAGCGCGGCGAGAATGACGCAGGCGATGGCCGCGCCGGACACCCGGCTGCGATACAGCGTCGCGACCGCCTTGGCGTCAACAAGTTTGGGTCCGACCTTGAGCCGGGTCAGGAACGTCGACGGCGTCGACTCACGACGTGAGCGGTCGAAGAAGTCGTCGAGAGATCCGCCGTAGCCGGCGGTGACGATGAGGTCGGCGCCATGGAAGTCGGTGAGCAGCAACGCGAGATCGGCCGCGGTTCCGGCGGCCGGGAAGGTCGTCGCACCGATGCCGAGGTCCTGGATGCGTTCGAGGCCGGGGGCGTGTCCGTCGGTGTCGGCGGGCAGCACGACCTGCGCACCACACCGCAGCGTCGCCGCCTTCATCTGTTCCGGGTCGCCGACGACGATCGCCGGTTTGTACCCCGCCTTCACCAGGGTGTCGGCGCCCGCACCCACGCCGACGAGAACCGGTGAGTACTCCTTGATGAACGGCTTGAGTGAACGCAGTTCGGTCCCGCGATCGGGTCCGTCGGCGACGATGACCACATGCTTGCCGGCCAGGGACACATCGATGTCGGGCACGCCGACACCGTCGATCAGAAGTGGCGACTCGCTGCGGATGAATTCGATCGTGTTGCCGGAGAAGGCTTCCAGATGGTCGACCAGTCCGGTCTTGGCGTCGATCATCATGCTCGCGATGTCGTGCTCCTCGAGCGTGGTGCCGCGCGCGAGACGCCGGTCCCCGACCATCAGACGGTCATCGTGGACGCGGAGCTTGGCGCCGTCCTTGACCCGCTTGAAGACCTCCGGGCCGACCTCGTCGAGCAGGACGATGCCGGAGGCGACCAGCACCTCGGGACCCAGATTCGGATAGCGGCCGCTGATCGACCGGGATGCGTTGACGACGGCGACGACGTTCGCCTCCACGAGCGCGTCGGCGGTCACGCGATCAAGATCGACCTCGTCGAGGATCGCGATGTCACCCGGCCCCACACGTTCGAGGAGGCGCTTGGTGTTCTTGTCGATTCTGGCGATACCAATGACGCCAGGCAGTTCTTCGGTGTTCCGCGCGAGCAGTGCAGGCATCTTCATGACGGCAATGATTGACCGCCCCGCGCATCGACTGCGGGAGGCGCGCCGCAACAATGGCAACTTTTGTCACACGCGCATCAAGAACACCGAACGAATCAGGAGCCTTTTTCTGTCTCAGCAGTTGTCAGGAGTTCCTCGGCGTGCGCCTTGCCGGTATCGGATTCGCCGAGGCCGGCGAGCATCCGGGCGAGTTCGGCGATCCGCTCGTCGCGGTCGAGCGCACGCACGGTACTCGTCTGCACCGCGCCCTTGCTCGCGCTCTTGCCGATGACGAGGTGGTTGTCGGCGAACGCGGCGACCTGCGGGAGGTGGGTCACGACGATGACCTGGTGAGCGCGCGCCAGCCGGGCCAGACGACGCCCGATCTCCACCGCGGCGCGCCCGCCCACTCCGGCGTCGACCTCGTCGAACACCATCACCGAGCCTGAAGTCGGTTCGGCGAGAACGACTTCGAGAGCGAGCATCACTCGTGACAGCTCACCGCCGGACGCCGAGGTCGCGATGGGCAGCGGGCGGGCGCCCTTGTGCGGAACCAGGGCGAATTCGACGCGGTCGGCACCGTCGGCGCCGGCGTGTGCGCGCTGCCCGTCGACCTCGATGGCCAGTCGGTCGTCGGCATCGGCGGATTCGAGTCCGACCTCGACCGACAGCGTCGAGTCCCCCATCGCCAAACCGGCGAGTTCCTTGGACACCTTGCCGGCCATCGTCGTGGCCGCTTTCGCACGGATGCGGTGCAGGGTGGCCGCGGCCTCGGCGACGACCTCGGCCGCCGCGGCGGCGCGCCGCTCGAGGTCGTCGACGCTGCCCTGGGGGTCCTCGATCTGCTCGAGTCGCATCTGCGCCTGCGTGCGCCAGTCGATCACCCCGTCGATGTCGGGGGCGTACTTGCGCACCAGCGATTTCAATTCGCCCTGGCGGGAGAGTAATTGGTCGAGCGAATCGGCGTCGGTCGGGAGCGCCGACAGGTACGCGGTGAGTTCGTCGCCGATGTCGGTGACGACCGTCAGTGTTTCGCCGACGCGGCCGGCGAGGCGTTTGAGCTCATCGTCGGCGGCCGCCTCGAGCATCGACCGCACCTGGCCGAGGCCCTCGATCACCGACCCCGACTCGCCGGCGACGATCTCGTGCGAGCCCGACGCGGCGGACCGGATCGACTCGAGATCGGTGAGGCGGCGGATGGTGTCGGCGAGGGAGTCGTCCTCACCGGGTTGTGGGTCGATCGCTGCGATCTCGTCGATCCCGAAGCGCAGTCGGTCGGCCTCCTGGGCGAGTCCGCGGGAGTTGGCGCGGAGTTCGTCGAGCTCGTCGAGTATTGCCAACCACTCGGCTCGCGCACTGCGATAGGCGGCGAGTGCCTTGGACGCCTTCGCTCCGGCGAAGGTGTCCAGCGCGACGCGCTGACGGTCGGGTCGCAGCAGTCGTAGCTGGTCGTTCTGACCGTGCACGGTCAGCACCGAGCTGACGAGCTTGCCCAACGTACCCACCGGAACCGAACGTCCACCGAGATGCGCGCGGGATCGGCCGTCGGCGTTGACGGTGCGGATCGCGATGACGGTGCCGTCGTCGTCGAGGTCGGCGCCGGTGGACTCGAGGAGGTCGGCGACCTCGCCATCGGGCCCCCGATCGGGATCGGCGACGCGGAAGCGCCCCTCGACCGTTGCCTTCGCGGCACCGGAGCGAACCCGCCCGGCGTCGGCGCGTCCGCCGGCCAACAGACGCAGGCTGGTCACGATCATGGTCTTGCCCGCGCCGGTTTCACCGGTCAGCGCGGTGAAACCGGGAGGGAACTGCGCCGACGCCCCGTCGATGACGCCGAGGCCGGCGATGGACAGTTCTTCCAGCACTCCTAGGCCTGCCTCCCCCGCCAGCCCGTGACCGGCAGATCGAATTTTCGGACGAGGCGATCGGCGAAGGGGTCGGAGTCGATCCGCACCCACTGCACCGATCGGTCGCTGCGAACGACCTCGACTCGCGCACCGGCGGGCACGTCGAGGCGTCGTCTGCCGTCGCACAAGGCGAAACCGGAGCGGCCGAGCTTGTCGACCTCCACCGCGATCCGGGACCGCGGACTGGTCACCATGGGTCGGGCGAACAATGCGTGAGCATTGCTCGGCACCACCAGGATCGCCTCGAGGTCGGGCCACATCACCGGTCCGCCCGCGGAGAACGCGTAGGCGGTGGAGCCCGTCGGCGTCGACACGAGGACGCCGTCGGCCCCGAAAGCCGACACCGGACGGCCGTCGACCTCGGTGATCAGTTCGAGCACACCGGTGCTGGTGCGGTTGAGGATCGCGACCTCGTTCAGCGCCCAACTGGTCTGGGGCGTGCCCTCGGTGTCCGCCGGGTCGATGACGGTGACGTCGAGTGTCATCCGCGGTTCCACCCGATAGTCCCCGGAGACGAGCTGGGCCATCACCTCGTCGACGCGGTTCGCCTCACCCTCGGCGAGAAACCCTATGTGGCCCAGGTTGATTCCGAGGACCGGGACACCTGCGGGATAGGCGAGCTCGGCGGCCCGCAGGAAGGTGCCGTCGCCCCCGAGCACGATGACGATCTCGCATCCCTCCGCCGAATCGGGGTCGCCCGAGGTCACCTCCACCTGTGCACCGAGTTCTCGCAAATGCGCGGGATCGAGGGGGTTGCGTTCCGGTGGGCGCGGTATCGGGCCGGTATCGGCCACCGACTGCGGGTAGGCCCGGGCCTCGCTCGCCGGGTCGGGGTCGACGTGGGTGTCGTGATCGACGACCCGTAAGGCCACACCGCCCTCTGCGCAGTGCCGGGCGATCGCGGCGATGGTGTGGGTGACGGTCTCGCGGCCGGTGTGGGCGACGACGAGGAACTCGCGATGGGCGGAACCGGTCCGTACGGACCCGCGGGCCGGATCGGAAGCACCGCCTGTGCCAACCGAATCCGCGACCGATGCGTTGCCCACCTGGTCTCCTCTCGTCTCGCGCGATGGCATTCAGCGCGGACCGTCGGCGACGGCCTGCCTGATCATCTGGATGATGTCCGGATTCACGTCCGGCTGCAGCGCATTCCCGTCGAGGACATCGGGCACCGAACCCGCGTCCGGTATCTCGCCCTCGACCGGCGATCCGCCCCGGCTACCGACCCTATCGCCCGACACCGACACCGTGCCCGACGGCCGCTGCAACCAGAGGAAATACTCGACGTTGCCCGACGGTCCCGGGAGTGGGCTGGCCGTCACCGCGCGGGTGACCAGGCCGAGCCGCGCGGCCTCGGTGACCACCTTGACGACGGCCTCCACCCGCAGGTCGGGGTCGCGCACCACGCCACCGGAACCGACGCGATCCTTACCCACCTCGAACTGCGGCTTGACCATCGGCACGATGTCGGCCCCGGGACGCGCACATGCGACGAAGGCGGGTAGGACCAGCGCGAGTGAGATGAACGACAGGTCCGCGACGACGAGGTCGACGGCACCCCCGATCTGTTCGGCGGTCAGATGCCGAACATTGGTGCGGTCATGGATGTCGACGCGGTCATCGTTCTGCAGACGCCAGATCAATTGGCCGTAGCCGACGTCCACGGCAACGACCTCGCGGGCGTCGCGGCGCAGGAGCACGTCGGTGAATCCGCCGGTGGATGCACCGGCATCGAGGCATCGCCTGCCGGCGACCGTCAGTCCCTGCGGCTCGAATGCCTCGAGTGCACCGATCAGTTTGTGTGCCCCCCGCGATGCCCAATCGTCGCGGTCGTCCTCGACCACGACGATCGGGGTGTCCCGGCCGACATTGGTGGCCGGCTTGGCGGCGATGGTGCCGTTGACCTTGACCGCCCCGCGCTCGACGAGTTCGCGGGCCTGCTCGCGTGAGCGTGCGAGACCACGGCGTACCAGTTCGGCGTCGAGACGCGCCCGCGCGGCCACTCAGCGACACCTCACCCGTGTTGGCCTGGTCACCGACGGTCCACGTCCGACAACGCGGAGGTCAGTACCTCATGCGCTTGTTCGAGCAGTTGTGTCTGACGCGCCAAGGCCACCAAATCGATTGCCTCGCCGGACTGTTCGCGAATGTCGTCCACTTGCCCCAGGAGCTCACGCACCCGCACCGGGATGGATTCGGCCAACTCGGGGTCGACGGGATCGACGGTTTCGGCATGTGCCTCGCCGGGCCGCGCGCCAGGCATCATCTGCGGCGTCGGCCCCGTCGCCGATGCCGGCCTCGCGGAGGCATCGTCGGGGAAGGTCATTGCTCTCGTCCCTTCACTCGGCGCCGAGACCCAGATCCTCCAGCGCACTTCGGGTCGTCGGGTCATCGGCGGTGATGGTGATTTCCGTCAGGTCGATCTCGTCGGCGTCGGCGAGCGCCCAGACGCGAGCGGCCAGTGATGGCAGCAGGCGCAGCGTCGCGGGCGGCTCGGTCACCGGTGACACCGTCAACGTGTCGCCGGTCTGCTCGATACGCCAGTCGTCATTGTCGGCGATGCGTAGCGAATCGGCAGGGTCGAGAACTCCCGACAGATCGTCACAGACGAAAGTCGGCCGCTGCTGCGGTGGTGCGGCGAGAAGGTCTGTGGCCGTGCTGACACCACTGAGCACCAGGAGACTGTCGAGGCCCACCGAATGTGCGCCCTGGATGTCGGTGTCGAGTCGATCCCCGACCACCAGTGGGGTGTCCGCGCCGCTACGGTTGATGGCGTCGGCCATGAGCGGCGCAGCCGGCTTTCCGGCGACGAGCGGCTCCTGGCCGGTGGCGTTGGCGACCGCTGCGACGAGGGATCCGTTGCCGACGAGTAGCCCACGCTCGGATGGCAGAGTCGCATCGACGTTGGTGGCCACCCACAGTGCGCCTGCCCGTATCGCCAGAGCGGCCTCCGACAAGCTCTCCCACGAGGTCTCCGGTGAAAAGCCCTGGATGACGGCGAGAGGACGATCGTCCGCGCTGCGCGTCACGGCGATCCCGACCTCGCGCACCTCTTGGGCGAGACCGTCGGTGCCGAGTACAAGGGCTCGCGATCCGGGCTCGAGGTGTTCGGAGAGCAACCGGGCTGCCGATTGCGCACTGGTGACGACCTGTTCAGGAGCCGCCGTGAAGCCCATCGACCGAAGATGCTCGGCGACCGCGTCCGGACGTCTGCTCGCGTTGTTGGTGACGAAGATCGTCGTCACGTCGATCCGCTCCAGCGTCTCCGGCGCACCGGGTATCGGGCTCTTCCCGGCGAAGACGGTGCCGTCCAGATCGAGCAGCAACGCGTCATACGCGTCAACGACGCGCGCGGGCGCAGGCGGCGGGGGAACCGGCTCGGTCTCCCTGGCCGGTGTCACGGCGATTTCGGGACCCTGTTCGCTCTCCGGCTCTGCAACGCTCGCTTGCCGAACAGACCCGGGCTGCGACTCCGTACTGCCCAGCGACTCCGACCGGGGCGCCGGCTCGGGCTCGGACGCAGGCTCAGGCTCGACGATCGCCGCTCCGGAGTCCTGCTGGTCTTCGGGGGCGGGGTCGACATCCGGCTCGACACTGCCGACCGAGATCTCCATCAACCGGAACTCGGCATCGGTGGCATCTTCGGTGTCGGCGGCCGAGGCATTCATGAACCAGGTCGTCGCCTCATCAAGGCGGCCGGCGGCTTCGAGGGCCGACGCGTACGCATAGAACAGACGCGCCGCGGCAGTGCCGGTGCGGCTCGGACTCAGGTCTTCCAGCTGAAGGGTCACCAACGCCTTCTCGGGCTCCCCGATGTCGAGGCGGGCGCCGGCTTCGACGATGCGCATTTCTGTGGCTTCGTCATCGCGCAATGCGCGCCCTTCCTCGCTGCGCGCGATCTCGATGGCACGCTCAGGTCGTCCCAATCCGCGTTCGGCGTCGGCGATGAGCGGAAGCAGTGCCGAACTACCGGTGATCCGACGAGCCGCCCTCAGCTCGGAGATGGCTTCCTGCCACTGACCGGCGTTGTAGGCGGCGACGCCGGCGGTCTCGCGGACCACACCGACGCGCGCTGCACGACGCCGAGCCGCACGAGCATGTTCCAAGGCCAGATCGGCATCTTCGTAGAGGAGCTCCGCGACCATCACCAGATGCCGCGCGACACGCTCCGCTGTCCCCTTCTCCAGGGATAGCAGATCACGCCGGGTATCGGGGTCGAGGTCGGAGGCGACAACGTCCTCGGGAAGGGCAGGGTCGGTGGGACCGTCAGTTCGTTGCCGACCCTCACGGTGAGGGCGGCCCGACTGATCGGCTCGGTCCGGACGCTGGCGGCGGCCGCGGGTGCGGTCACGGTCATTCATGGTTGCCAATCTATTCCCTCGTCACGGCCTCGGCCGAGCCGACCCCGGGCACATCACCGTCGGCCGATCTGAAGGTGGGTTGAATGGGGATGCCCCGCAACACGATGTGTGTTGCGGGGCATCCCGGAAAGTAATGTTCGGCGGTGTCCTACTCTCCCACACTGATTAGGGTGCAGTACCATTGGCGCTGGTGGGCTTAGCT
>NZ_MVPX01000255.1:0-5152 GCF_002043085.1 Gordonia sp. i37
ACAAACCAGGAAAGCAAAACCTGACAAAAACAATCCAAAAAACTGGCAAAAAAATCCACACCACACCCACAACAGGATGCGATGCACAAACTCTAATGCCACAAAACAAATGGCATCAAACAATCCACCAATACACTATCGAGTTCTCAAAGAACACACACCCACCAACACCACCCCACAGGGCGCACTTCGATGAGTTGTCGTTCAGGATTCGCCACCCAATCGCGGGCAACTCGTCCAGTGTGCCAGATCCTCGCGCTTCGGCCAAACCCTGTCTGACCTCACCGCAGTTCCGGCGCACCGCGGTCCGCTGTCCTCAACTCCGAAGAGGTGAGGACATCGCGCAACCCCCGATTCCTGTCGGCCCCGGGGGAGTTGCTCTCTGCGGTGCAACAAGAAAGTTACATGCGTTGGAACATCGCGTCAAATCCCCAGGTCAGGCGACGATGCGCGCGCCCGCGAACGACTTCTTGCCACGCCGGACCACCAACCACCGACCGTGCAACAGATCCGAGTCGGCCGGCCGCCACTCCTCGTCGGAGATCTTCGCATTGTTCACGTACGCCCCGCCCTCGGAGACAGCGCGTCGTGCAGCTTTGTTGCTGTCGCTCAGCTTGGTGTCCACCAACAGCTCGATGATGGTCGGCCGCGTCCCGGAATAGTCGGCCACCGTCGTCTCGCCGAGGGCTGCAGCCAGCGTCTGTTCGTCGAGATCGTCGAGATCCCCGCGACCGAACAGGGCCTGACTCGCCAACTGAACGGCGGCGGTGTGCTCGGCGCCGTGGATCAGCGTCGTCATCTCTGCTGCCAGTCGCTTCTGCGCGAGTCTGAGGTGCGGGGTCTCCTCCGTGGCGCGCTCGAGTTCGGCGATCTCCTCACGGTCGAGGAAGGTGAACCACCTCAGGTAGCGCACGACGTCGGCGTCGGCGGTGTTGACGAAGTACTGGTACCACGCATACGGGCTGGTCAGCTCCGGATCGAGCCAGAGGCTACCGCCGCCGGTGGACTTGCCGAATTTCTTCCCGTCGGAGGAGGTCACCAGCGGCACGGTCAGCGCGTGGACCGCATCGCCGTCGACCCGTCGAACCAGATCGACACCGCCGATGATGTTGCCCCACTGATCGGACCCGCCGATCTGCAGCGAGCAGCCGTGTCGTCGATGCAGCTGGAGGTAGTCGTTGGACTGCAACAGGATGTAGCTGAACTCCGCGTAACTGATGCCGTCGGTCTCCAGGCGTCGTTTGACGGTCTCGCGCGCCAACATCACGTTCACCGAGAAGTGCTTGCCCAGGTCCCGGAGGAAGTCGACGACCGACATGGGTCCGGTCCAGTCGAGGTTGTTCACCAGAACCGCGCTGTTGGGTGCGTCGTCGATGGTGACGAACCGCCGCAGTTGCCCGCCGATCCGATCCGCCCACCCTTCGACGACATCGGCGGCGTTCATGGAACGCTCCCCCACCTCGCGTGGGTCCCCGATGAGTCCGGTGGCGCCACCGGCGAGTACGAGAGGTCGGTGGCCGGCGAGCTGAAAGCGCCGCAACGTCAGCAGCGGCACGAGGTGGCCGGCATGCAGACTTGCCGCGGTCGGGTCGAAGCCGGCGTAGAGGGTTATGGGACCGGTGTTCAGCGCGGTACGAAGATCATCGAGATCGGTCGATTGCGCGATCAGACCACGCCATTCGAGCTCTTCGAGGATTCCGCTGGTGGTCACTGCGTTCTCCGACATCTGCGCACTCACCCGACGATCTTCCCACCCCGGACTCGGAACCTGTCCGAGGGGCAGGCGCGGGATGGCCGCGGTTCAGGACCCGCTGGTCAACGTGGCGTGCTCGGCGTCGTCGACGGCTCTCGCCTCATCGGCGAGCATCACGGGAATTCCGTCGGCATCGATACGGTAGGCCACGTGAAGACGCGGGTTGTACAGCTCGTCTCCTGCGTCGAGTAGCGGGCCGTGGTCTTGCGGACACACGAGTCGTTCCCGAACGATCGGATCGATGGCCTCGGCACGCGACGACATTTCCGCTTGTTCCCTTCGTTCGACGATCACGCGACACTGCGGTTGCTGCGTGTCGACCTCACCGTATCGTGCCGGTGGCCTCGCCCGCCTCCTCCGTGGGTGCAGCGCCGTTCCATGCGATCTTGGCCGCCGACGACCTGGTGTACCTGCGGTAACGCCCCTCGGCGTCGCGGTACCAGACCTTCGTGCCCGGCTGTGGCAGTCCCTCCCGGGCGAACGCCGTCGCCATCGGTCGATAGGAGTCCGATACCGGGATCTCGTCGACCACCCGGATCAGATGGGGCCGCTGCGGAGCCGGCAACTCGCCGAGTGCGACCCGCAACTTGGTCACGGTCAGCGACTCCTCCCTCATCGAGGGTCTCAGTGTCAGTGCCGCGATTGCCAGCTGCGTACCGGGATCACCCACGCTGTAGGCGACGACCTGGTCGACACCGGGAACCCGGGACAGCGCATTCTCGATCGGCGGGAGATACAGGATTCCGTCGGTAGAGCGCACCGCCGAGTCCGCCGAGCCCATGAACCACAGATCGCCGTCGGAATCGCGTCGGAACAGGTGACCGGACACCTCCCAGCGATCATTGCGGCTGAACACATCTCGCAGCACGGTCGAGGAAATGTCGAACCGATAGCGGGTGCGCGCCAGCAGGAGCCCGACCTCCCCCGCGTCGGCGCGCCTCACGAATCCGTTGGGCGCCACCTCGAGACGTGAATTCTCGATGTCAAAGGCGGCCACCTGAACCGGATTCGTCTCCGGCAGTTCACGTCCCATCGACCCTGCTTGATCGCCGGCCACATTGGCCAGAATGGCCGAGCCGTCCGCGGTCGCGAAGAACTCGAGTACGCGCGCCCGCGGAAAAGCCGCCTGCACGTCCTCCCACAGTCCGACGGGCATGCCCGACCCGATGAACAACCGGATGGGATTGTGCTCGGCGATGTGGAAATTCTCCGACCGGACGATCTCGCGCATCATCGTCCACGTGTAGGAGACGACCGTGATGCCGTAGCGGCGAACCTCCACGGCAAAGGTCTCGGCATCGACACCGTTGGACAGCGCAATACGGGAGCGCCCGACGACGGTGGCACCGAGTGTGGTGAGCAGCCCCGACGCATGGTGCAGCGGCGGAAGGCAGTACACGGTGTCCCGATCGGTCAGACCGGCCGCCGACGCTGCTCCGAACGCCGACATCGCGAACCGATGGTTGGTGATGGGCCAGGTCGCGAGTTTGCCCTGTGACCGCGTGAAGAGGATGAACGCCAGATCGCCCGCCAACCCGGGATCGGCCCGGTACCACACCGGCATCTCGACCTCGTCGGGATCGATCTGTTCCATGTCGACGATGCGGTGACCGTCGGCACGGTCGATCTCCCGGGTATCCCCGCTGCCTCCGCCCAGGATCAGTACCCGATCACTGTGCGCCGCAGCAGTGTCCAGGTTCTTCGGGTCGGTAATCACCACGCCGCAGTCGGACAGACGCAACATCTCGTCGATGTCGCCCTCGGGCGAGAGCATCACCGCCACCGCGCCCAGTCGCGACAGCGCCGCCACCACGACCAAGGCGCTGGGGCGGGTATCCATCAGCACGCCGATGTGCTGGCCCGGACGGATCCCGCACGACACCAGACCGGCGACGACGTTGTCGATGCGCACGTTCACCTGGGCGTGGGTGAGCACACGGTTCTCGAACAGGAACAGTTCCTTCTGCGCGCCACGTTTGGCGTTCTCCGACATCAGCTTTCCCAGCGAGATCTGGGTCCCGGCCTGGATCTGGCCGAGTCGCAGGAGGCGGGGCACGGTGCGCACCGACTCCTGGGCGACGGCGATCGACGACCGTTGCAGCGATGAGGCGATGCCCATCAGGTCGCGGGAGACCCCGGCGCCGGCGTCGGCCACCGCACCGAGGCCGTGGGTGATCCGGGACGCCACGCTCACCCCCGACCCACTACCGGGCTCGGGAACCGTCATCGTCTCCAGCCCCTCGGGCTTGGGGCGCAGGCCGGACTGCCACCCGATCCACTCCGCGGTGATCGGCCACGTCTGGGCGCCGGCGGTACTGCCCACGACGAGTCCGAAATGTCCGACCGGTACCCGTGATTCGTAGACCTCGGCGTCGGGGGCGGCGCGGACGATCCCCCGCACCGCGGCCGGCTGGCCGATGTCGTCGGCCTCGCCGACGAACGCGAGAATGGGGCAGGTGATCTCGGCGAGAGTGACCAGTTCGCCGTTGATGACGAATCCACCGGACACCATGCGGTTGTGAACGACGAACTGTCGCAACAACTCCGCGATCGCCGGGCCGGACCATGCGACCCAGCCGTCGGATTCGAGGAAGCGCCGTTGATCTTCACGCGGCAGCAGGGCGTCGCGGTCGTGGAGCTGCCGCAGGAAGTCCAGCCGGCTGCGCGCGGTCTTGACCGGGTCGAGCATCTGGAAACCCAAGCGCGCCAACCATCCGGGTACCCACAGATGACTGACCACGCGATCGGCGAGGATCTCGGCACCGGGAACCACCAACCCGGCCGGTAGTCCGAGCGGCAAGCCGGCGAGCACGTCAACGGGGCTGCCGAAGGTGATCAGGCTCGCGAGACCCTTGCTACGTCGGTACGCGGCGGTCTGGTACGCGAACATCCCACCCTGTGAATACCCGGCGAGGTGAACGTCCTTGCCGGTGGCATCGATGATCAGGTCGATCGCCCGACTCACCGCGACGACGTGGTCGGCAAGGTCGCGTTCCATCCCGCCCTCGACGGTGTCGGGTGACCCGAAATCGATCACCCACGGCACGATCCCGTGCCGATGCAGGATCGACACCGCCCCGTTGTGCTCGGTGACGTCGTAGACGTTCGCCGACACCATCATCGGCGGGATGAGCACCACGTTCGGGCCGTCGGCGTCGTCGCCGGGAAAGTACCGCCGCAGCTTGAACATCTTCTCGGTCTCGACGACCGCGAAGGGCGCAGGCTGGGTACCCGTCTCCAGACCTCCGAGGCGCAATACCTCGAGTCCGTTCTGTGCGGTTGCGACCACGCGGCCGACCACCGCGCCCACATCCGGAATTCCGCCCAATCGACACCCCTCCTCAGTGGGCCCTCACTCTACCCACCCGATTCGGCGGACGGACCGCTATCGGCCAATCC
>NZ_MVPX01000256.1:0-29592 GCF_002043085.1 Gordonia sp. i37
GTTCTCGGCCTCCCGGACACAGGCGCCGGCGAGTTCGTGTGCAACCCGGAACGGAACGCCTTGACGCACAAGCCATTCGGCAATATCGGTGGCGAGGGTGAATCCGGCGGGCGCGAGTTCGGCCATCCGCTCCTCGTGGAACCGCAGGGTACCCACGAGCCCGGCGATCGCCGGAAGCAACAACTCGAGCTGGGCGACCGCGTCGAACAGTGGCTCCTTGTCCTCCTGGAGGTCCCGGTTGTATGCCAGCGGTTGGGCTTTGAGGGTGGCCATGAGTCCGGTCAGGTCGCCGATGAGCCGCCCCGCCTTGCCGCGCGCGAGTTCGGCGACATCGGGATTCTTCTTCTGCGGCATGATCGAGCTACCCGTCGACCACGCGTCCGACAGGGTCACATAGCCGAATTCCGGTGTGCTCCAGATGATCACCTCTTCGGACAACCGCGAGAGATCGACCGCGATCATCGCGAAGACGAACGCGGCCTCGGCGGCGAAATCCCTCGCCGACGTCGCGTCGATCGAATTCTCGGCCGGCGCGTCGAAACCCAGTTCGGTGGCGATCGCGCCCGGGTCGAGTCCGAGCGACGACCCGGCGAGGGCGCCGGAACCGTACGGCGACACCGCAGTCCGCCGATCGGCGTCACGAAGGCGATCGATGTCACGGATCAGCGGCTGGGCGTGGGCGAGCAGATGATGCGCGAGCAGGACCGGCTGCGCGGCCTGCAGGTGGGTCTTTCCGGGCATCACCGCATCGGGATGCGCGGCGGCCTGGGTGGTGAGCGCGTCGACCACGTCGAGCACCCCGAGAGCGACCCGACTCATGGCCTCGCGCACCCACATCCGGAACAGGGTGGCCACCTGATCGTTGCGCGACCGGCCCGCTCGCAGCCGTCCGCCCAACTCCGCGCCCACCCGCTCGATCAGTCCACGCTCGAGGGCACCGTGGACGTCCTCGTCCGACGGCGCCGGACCAAAGGTGCCGTCGGCGACGTCGGCGGCCAGACGATCCAGACCGTCGAGCATCGCGGTGAGGTCGTCATCGCCGAGGAGTCCGGCCGCGTTGAGCACCCGCGCATGCGCCTTGGAAGCGCGGATGTCGAAGGGCGCCAGCACCCAGTCGAACTGCGTGGACTTGCTCAGCTCCGCCATTGCCGCGGCCGGGCCGTCGGCGAATCGGCCACCCCAGAGCGAACCCTCGTTGGTGCCGCCGGCCTTCTCACTCACCGATCAGATCCCGGCGCGCCGCGATCTTCGACGACAGACCGTGCAACTCGACGAATCCGCGTGCCGCGGACTGATCGAAGCTGTCACCCTCGTCGTAGGTCGCGAGGTTGAAGTCGTACAGCGATTCGGCGCTGCGCCGACCGTTGACCGCGATGTGTCCGCCGTGCAGTGTCAGGCGGATGTCGCCGGAGACGTGCTCCTGGGTCGACTCGACGAAGGTGTCCAGCGAACGCTTGAGCGGCGAGAACCACAGACCGTCGTAGACGAGTTCGGCCCACTTCTGGTCGGTGCGACGCTTGAACCGTCCGAGCTCACGCTCCAGGGTGACGTGCTCGAGCTCTTCGTGCGCGGTGATGAGCACCATCGCACCCGGGGCCTCGTAGATCTCACGGCTCTTGATGCCCACGAGCCGGTCCTCGACGACGTCGAGCCGTCCGACGCCCTGGGCCCCGGCGCGGCGGTTGAGCTCCTCGATGGCGTCGAGCACGCTCACCGGCCTGCCGTCGATGGCGATCGGGCGGCCCTTGTCGAAGGTGATGATGACCTCGTCGGGCGAGGACCAGTTGAGCGTCGGGTCCTCGGTGTAGGAGTAGACGTCCTTGGTCGGCGCATTCCAGAGGTCCTCGAGGAAGCCGGTCTCGACCGCTCGGCCCCACACGTTCTGGTCGATCGAGAACGGGGATTTCTTGGTGACGTTGATCGGGATCGCGTTCTCCTCGGCGAAGGCGATCGCCTTCTCCCGGGTCCAGGCGTAGTCGCGCACCGGGGCGATGACTTCCAGATCCGGTGCGAGCGAGGCGAATCCGACCTCGAAACGCACCTGGTCGTTGCCCTTGCCGGTGCAGCCGTGGGCTACCACGGTGCCGCCGTGGTCACGCGCCGCGGTCACCAGGTGCTTGGCGATCAGCGGCCGCGACAGCGCCGAGACCAGCGGATAGCGGTCCATGTACAGCGCATTGGAGGTGATCGCCGGCAGACAGTAGTCGTCGGCGAACTCGTTGCGCGCGTCGACGAGTACCGCCTCGACCGCACCGCAGTCGAGGGCTCGCTGACGCACGACCTCCATGTCCTCGCCGCCCTGGCCGAGGTCGAGCGCGACGGCGACGACCTCCTTGCCGGTCTCCCGGCCGATCCAGCTGATGGCGACCGAGGTGTCCAGTCCGCCCGAGTATGCAAGTACGACGCGTTCGGCCATGTCTTCAGTGAACTCCTGTTTCGAATGTGCACATCCATTCTCGGATGCGCGGTTGGCTGGGGGTGATCGGGGTCCGCCGAAGCGGACTCGCGGTGATCAGGGCTGGTTGTCGGGTCCCGTGCGACGTGCGGTTGTCACACGAGACCCTCGATTCGTCGGGCCAGTTCGGCGCCGTCGATCGGGTCACGGGCGCAGACGAAGATGGTGTCGTCGCCGGCGATGGTGCCGACCACATCGGGCAGGCTCGCCCGATCGATCGCGCTCGCGAGGTAGTGCGCCGCTCCCGGCGGTGTCCGCAACACCGCAAGATTGCCACTGGCGTCGGTGGAGACCAGCAATTCCGACAGCAACCGGGAGAGCCGATCGGTCCCGCCGAAGACCCCGCGCACCGGCGACCCGTCCTCGGGCACCACATAGACGCCGACCCCGCCGTCGGCGGCACGCAGTTTCACCGCACCGAGTTCGTCGAGATCGCGGGAGATGGTCGCCTGGGTGGCGTCGATGCCGCGAGCGGAGAGCAGATTCTGCAACTCCGACTGACTGCGCACCTGGTTCTTGGCGAGGATGTCGACGATCAGGGCGTGGCGACCGGCCCTGGTGGAGGCCAGCCGCGTCTCGGGCTGTTCGGGCCTGCTCGACGCCGTCATTGGTGCCCCAGCAACCAGATCAGCAATGCCTTCTGTGCGTGGAGCCGGTTCTCGGCCTCGTCGAACACCACACTCGCCGGACCGTCGATCACCTCGTCGGTGATCTCGTCGCCCCGATGAGCGGGCAGACAGTGCAGCACAACCGCATCCGACGCTGCCCGGGCCAGCAGCTCGGCGTTGATCTGGTACGGCCGGAACGGGGCCTTGCGGTCTTTTCCGTCGTCCTCCTGCCCCATCGAGACCCAGGTGTCGGTGACCAGCACGTCGGCGCCGGTGACCGCGCGCACCGGGTCCTCGATCACCTGGACCGAACCGCCGGTCAGCTGCGCACGTTTCTCGGTGTCGGCGATCACCGTGGGGTCCGGCGAAAAGCCCTCCGGCGCACTGATCGTCACATGCATCCCGGCGGTCACACCGCCGAGCGCCAGCGAATGCGCCATGTTGTTCGCACCATCGCCGAGATAGGTCATCCGCAGGCCCGCGGTGGCTCCCTTGCGTTCGATGATCGTCTGCAGATCGGCGAGGACCTGGCACGGATGGAAGCTGTCGGACAACGCATTGATCACGGGAATCGTTGCGGTCGAGGCCATCTCGTCGAGACGATCTTGACCGAAGGTCCGCCAGACGATCGCGTCGACGAAACGCGACAGCACCCGGCCGGTGTCGGCGAGCGATTCATCACGACCGAGTTGGGTGGTACGCCCATCGACGACGACGGCGTGGCCACCGAGTTGGGCGATGCCCATCTCGAACGAGAACCTGGTGCGCGTCGAGTTCTTGTCGAAGATCACACCGACCCCCCGCGGGCCCTCCAAAGGACGGTGCGCGAACGGGTTGCGCTTGACCTCCGCGGCGAGCGCGAGGACCTCGGCCTGCTCGTCGGGGGTCAGGTCGTCGTCCCGGAGGAAGTGGCGGGTCATGCCTTCTCCTTCGCATCGTGAGCTGCGGCATCGAGGAAACCCGGTAAGGCCGAGACGAATTCGCGACCCTGCTCCTCGGTGAGGATCAGCGGCGGCGCGAGGCGCACGACGTCGGGCGCCGGTGCATTGATGAGAAAACCGCGGCCACGCGCGGCGTTCTCGACGCGCGCGGCGATCGGCTCGGTGAGCGCGATCCCGAGCAGCAGACCGGACCCGCGGACATGGTCGATCAGCGGATGTCCGAGATCCTCGACCCCGGTGGCGATCGCCTTACCCACCGCGGCGACATGGTCGAGCAACCCCTCGTCGTCGATCACCCGCAGCACCGCAAGTGCTGCCGCGGCACTGACCGGATTTCCCCCGAAGGTGGTGCCGTGCTGACCGGGCGTGAACAGGTCGGCGGCGTCGCCGGTGGCGAGGCACGCGCCGATCGGTAGACCGCCCCCGAGCCCCTTGGCCAAGGTCATCACGTCCGGGACGACGCCCACCGCCTGGTGGGCGAAAAAGGTCCCGGTACGCGCGATTCCCGTCTGTACCTCGTCGAGGATCAGCAACGCGCCGTGCTCGGACGTGATCCGCCTGGCGTGCGCGAGATAGTCCGCCGGCGGCACCACCACACCGGACTCGCCCAGGATCGGTTCGAGGATGACCGCAGCCGTTCGTTCCGACACCGCCGACTCGAGCGCCGCCGCGTCGCCATAGGGCACGAAGTCGACACCGGGCGGCATCGGCTCGAAGGGCTCGCGCTTGGCGGGCTGTCCGGTCATGGCCAGCGCGCCCATCGTTCGACCGTGAAATGCCTTGTCGGCAGCGATGATCTGCGGTCGACCGGTACGCCGGGCGAGTTTGAACGCCGCCTCGTTGGCCTCGGTCCCGGAATTGCAGAAGAACACACGGCCGGGCTGCCCGAACTTGTCGAGCAGCCGTTCGGCCAGTTCGACGACGCGCTCGTTGATGTAGAGGTTCGACACATGGCCGAGTGTTCCGAGCTGGTTCGCGACGGCGTCGATGATCGCGGGATGGGCATGTCCGAGCGCGTTCACGGCGATTCCGCCGAGGAGGTCGAGGTAGCGGTTACCGTCGGCATCCCACACGTGCGCACCCGCGCCACGCTCGAGGGTGAGCGCGGGGGTGCCGTAGTTGTTCATCAGCGCGGTCGTCCACCGCTGCTGCCAGGGTGCGGTCATGAGGTCGTGGCCTTCGGATCAGAGGTGTCGGGGTGAGCTCGGGATGCCGGTTCGGTGACCGAACCGGCGCCGGTTCGGTACGGCACGACGGTGGTACCCGCCGAACTCGACGTCAGCAGCTCGGCGAGCACCGCATGCGGCACACGGCCGTCGATCACGTGCGCCGCGCCGACTCCGCCGGTCACCGCCCGCAGGCACGCCTCCATCTTGGGCACCATGCCGGAATCGAGGCGCGGCAACAGCTTCGCGACCTGCTCGACGTCGATCCGCGACACCAACGACCCCCGATCGGGCCAGTCCGTGTACAACCCCTCGACGTCGGTCAGCATCACCAACCGCGACGCACCGAGCGCTTCGGCGAGCGCCCCGGCGGCGGTGTCGGCGTTGATGTTGTGCACGACGCCGTCACGATCCGGGGCAATCGTCGAGACCACCGGGATACGTCCGGCCGCAACGAGATCGAGAACCGCAGAGGTGTTCACCGACGTGATGTCACCGACCAGTCCGATATCGGTGGCCACGCCGTCGACCATCACGGTCCGGCGCGTCGCGGTGAACAGGTGCGCATCCTCACCGGTCAGGCCGACCGCGTACGGACCGTGGGTGTTGATGAGTCCCACCAGTTCTCGTCCGACCTGACCGAACAGCACCATGCGGGCGACGTCCATCACCTCGGGGGTGGTGACGCGGAACCCGCCGCGGAACTCCCCCGACAACCCCAGCCGCTGCAGCATCGCCGAGATCTGCGGACCGCCGCCGTGCACGACGACCGGATGCATTCCGCAGGCACGCAGGAAGACCATGTCCGCGGCGAATGCGCGCTTGAGTTCGTCGTCGACCATCGCGTTGCCGCCGTATTTGACCACCACGGTCGCACCGGCAAGGGACTGCATCGCCGGTAGCGCCTCGGCAAGCACCTGTGCCTTGTCGAGGCCGGCGTCCGTGCGATCGACGCCCCCGGCATTCACGGCCCCGGGATCCACCCCGTCGAGGCTCATGACGAGTACGCCGAGTTCTCTTCGACGTAGGCATGCGACAGGTCGGTGGTGCGGATGGAACCGGACGCCTCGCCGAGTCCCAGCTCGATGCGCACGGCGATGTCGGCGCCCGACAGGTCCACCTCACGCGCACCGGGTGCGCCGGCACCGTCGACGCAGACGGCATTGCCGTTGAACGACACCGAGATCCGGTCGGGGTCGATGGTGACCGGCGCGATCCCCACCGCGGCGAGCACGCGACCCCAGTTCGGATCGGAGCCGAACAGTGCGGTCTTCACCAGCGAGTCGCGGGCCACGGTCCGTGCGATGGTGATCGCGTCGTCCTCGGTCCGCGCACCGGCGACGGTGATGGTGACGCGTTTGGTGACGCCCTCGGCGTCGGCCATCAGCTGGGCGGCCAGATCGTCGCACACCGCCAGCACGGCGGCGTCGAGATCTGCTTGATCGACCGGGATCTGGCTGGCGCCGGAACCGAGCAACAGCACGGTGTCGTTGGTCGAGGTGGCACCGTCGACGTCGAGTCGATCGAAGGTCAGCGCCGTTGCCCGCCGCAGGGCGGTGTCGAGTTGCTCGGCGGACGCGCGAGCGTCGGTGGTCAGCACGCACAGCATGGTGGCCAGTGACGGGGCGAGCATTCCCGCACCCTTGCCCATCCCGCCGACGTTCCATCCCTGCGGGTGGTGCAGCGCAACCTGTTTGGGCACGGTGTCGGTGGTCATGATGGCGTAGGCGGCGTCGGTTCCCCCGGACAGACCGCCCCCCATCTCGTGGACGATCTCGGTGACGCCGGCGAGCACCTTGTCCATCGGCAGACGATCGCCGATCAAGCCGGTGGAGCAGACGGCGACCTCGACGGCACCGGTCTCGGTGCCCCAGTTGCTCAGTGCCTCCGCGACGGCCTCCGCGGTGGTGTGGGTGTCCTGGAATCCGCCGGGTCCGGTGCACGCATTCGCGCCGCCGGAGTTGAGGATCACCGCGCGTAGTCGGCCCGTGGTGAGTACCTGCTGCGACCACAGGACGGGCGCGGCCTTGACCTGGTTGCGGGTGAACACACCGGCTGCGGCGTAGTCGGGGCCCTCGTTGAAGACCAGTGCAAGATCCTCTTTGCCGGATGCCTTGATACCGGCCGCGATCCCGGCAGCCCGAAACCCGAGCGGGGCCGTCACGCCTTGTTCCCGCACCAATCGCGGTGCGTCCAGCGGCGCTCCGCCGGCAATGCGATCGTCGGTGTCGATCCGATCATCCGATGTGGTCACGGTGCCACCCCCACGGTGCTCAAACCCTCGGTCTCGTCCCAGCCCAGCGCCAGATTCATCGACTGCACCGCAGCACCGCCGGTGCCCTTGGTGAGGTTGTCGATAGCGCCGACCGCGACGAGAGTGCCTGCGCGCTCGTCGACGGTCACCGCCAACTGCACCGCATTGGATCCGATCACCGAACCGGTCGTCGGCAGGGACCCGGGCAGCAGAAGGTGCACGAAAGGCTCATCCGCATAAGCCTTTTCATAGACTGCGCGCACATCGTCAGAAGTCGCCGAGGTACGGGCGGTGCAGGTGGCCAGAATGCCCCGTGACATCGGGACCAGAACAGGGGTGAAGGACACGGTCACCGGCATGTCGGCGGCAGCCGAGAGTGCCTGCGCGATCTCCGGGGTGTGCCGGTGCACACCGCCGACGCCGTAGGCCCGTGCCGACCCGATCACCTCGGCGGCCAGCAGGTCGACCTTGGGCGTGCGCCCCGCACCGGAGGTCCCGCTGACGGCGACCACGGTGACCGCCGGTTCGACCAACCCCGCGGCGACCGCCGGCAGCAATGACAGGATCGAGACCGTCGGGTAGCAGCCCGGAACCGCGATACGGCTGGCGCCGGAGAGGATTTCGCGGTTGCCCGGCAGCTCGGGCATGCCGTACGGCCAGGTGCCCGCGTGTTGTCCCCCGTAGTACGCAGTCCAGTCGGCACTGTCACGCAACCGGAAGTCGGCACCGCAGTCGATGATCAACGTCGTGGGCGGAAGGGCATCCGCGATCGCTGCCGACGTCCCGTGGGGCAGGCCGAGGAAGACCACGTCGTGGCCCGCGAGGACCTCCGGTGTCGACTCCTCCAGCACACGATCGCCCAGCGGGAGCAGATGGGGATGAAGGGTGCCAAGCGTGCTGCCGGCGTTGCCACCCGCGGTCAACGCGCCGATCTCCAGCTCACCCGAACGCAGTCGGGGGTGACCGCACAGTAGTCGTAGGATCTCACCGCCCGCATAGCCGCTCGCACCGGCGACCGCCACCTTGATCGTCATGCAATCATTATGCATGGCGGTGCAAATCAATTCACACCGACCCCGGTGGCCTCGCCTCGACCGCGTGGAGACAGGGCTCTCCCTCGATCAGCGCAAACGTGCTCCGAGACGTTCGCTCGCCGTCTCGACCGCGGCGAGCTTGGCACTGCTGGCCTCGTCCTCGGTGAGCGTACGGTCCGCCGCACGGAAGCGCAGCGCAAAAGTCAGCGACTTGTGTCCGTCGCCCACCTGGGCGCCGGTGAACACGTCGAACAGTTCGATCGCCTCGAGGAGATCACCGGCCCCGTCGCGCAACGCCTTCTCGACCTCGGCTGCGGGCACCGAGTCGCCGACCACCACCGCGACGTCCTGCAGGACGGCCGGGAACACACTGATACTCGGCGCCGGCAGGTTCACCGACAACGGCAGCGCATCGATGTCGATCTCCACCGCACACAGCCGTTTGGGGAGCCCGGCGCGTTCGAGGACCGCGGGATGTAGTTCCCCGGCGTATCCGACGGTCGTCCCGTTCACCGTCACTCGAGCGCAGCGGCCGGGATGCCAGGGACGATGATCGTCGGCCGACAATTCCACCGTCACACCGGCGGCGCGGCCGATCGTGCGGGCCGCCTCGAAGGCGTCGAGATGATCCGCCGCGCGCCCCTGGCCCCACGGACCCGCCGGGTCGCGCAGCCCCGTCAGGACCGTGGCCACGTGCAACGGTTGGTGCGGCAGGGAGGCGTCGAGTGCGGCGATCTGCTCGTCGGTCGGGCGCCGGGTCACGTCGAGGGCCCCGACCGGAACGACGTTGTCACCGGCGATGACGACCTGCCCGATGGTGAACAGCGACAGGTCGCGCTGACCACGAGAGATGTTGCGCGCAGCCATTTCCAGCAGGCCGGGCAACAGGGTCGTGTTGAGTTCCGGCCGATCGGACTCCAACGGATTCAGCACCTTCACCGTGCGTCGTCGCTCGTCGTCGGCCGGGAGATCCCACTGGTCGAAGATGCCGGCCGGCATGAACGGGTACGGCAGCACCTCGACGAAGCCGTCGAGGGCGAGTGTCCGCCCGATGCCGCGTCGCCGACGCTGCGCGGGAGTCAGACCAGTCCCCGCGGGCGCGGTGGGCGGGACTGCCGGGATGTCCTCGAGACCCTCGAGCCGCAGCACCTCCTCGACGAGATCGGCGCGCTGACGTAGGTCGGGGCGCCACGACGGGGGGATCACCTCGAGCGGGTCGGTGCCGGTGACGGTGCAGCCGACCTCGGTCAATCGCGCCGCGGTGGTGCCCGGCGCATAGGTCACCCCGGCGGTGCGGTCGGGTTCGTCGGCAGCGATCGAGATCGGCTGCGGCGCATCGACATGCACGCGAAGGTCCGACAGCGGGGAGGCGACCTCACCGCCGGCGAGTTCCACGATGAGCGCCGAACCGCGATCCGAGGCGACCGCGGTGATCTCGGGGTCGACGGTGCGCTCGAACCGTTTGGTGGCCTCCGAGGTCAGCTTGTGGCGCTTGCCGGTCCGGAACACCCGAACCGGATCGAAGGTGGCCGACTCCAGCAGAACCCGGGTGGTCTCCGACCCGACCTCGGTGTCGGCGCCGCCCATCAACCCGGCGAGGGCGATCGGACCGCTGTCGTCGGCGATGACGACATCCTCGGGATCGAGTGTGCGCACCACGCCGTCGAGGGTGGTGAGCTTTTCTCCCGCCGCGGCGTTGCGCACGGTGACGGTTCCGGTGAGCTTGTCGGCGTCGAAGGCGTGCAACGGCTGACCGAGTTCGAGCATCACGTAATTGGTGACATCGACGATCGCCGAGATCGGCCGCACCCCGGCCACCATCAGACGCTTCTGCATCCACCACGGCGAGATGGCGGTCGCGTCGACCCCGGCGATCAGGCGCGCGGTGTAACGGGTGGCGGCGGATCCCGGTTCGATGGCCACCGGCCACGGATCACCGCCGGCGACGATGGCCTCGCCGGGCAGGCCCGGATCGATGAAGGGTACCGAGAAACTGCTTGCGAGTTCACGTCCGAGCCCGCGGACGGAGAAGGCATAGCCACGATCGGGGGTGACGTTGACGTCGATGGCGGTGTCGTCGAGTCCGAGGACCTCACGCGCATCGGCACCCGGCTCGGCGGTGCCCGGTGCGAGCACGAGGATGCCGCTGTGGTCGGTGCCGATCCCCAATTCCGAGACCGAGCAGATCATTCCGTCGGAGATACGCCCGTAGGTCTTGCGCGAGGCGATCTCGAACGGGCCCGGCAACACGGTACCGGGCAATGCCGCCACGATGAGGTCGCCCTCGGCGAAGTTGCGTGCACCGCACACGATTCCACGGGGTTCCGCCTCGCCGACCGCGACGGTGCAGAAGCGGATGGGCTTCTTGAATTCGGTCAGTTCCTCGATCGTCTCCACCCGGCCGATGACCAGGGGGCCGGTGATCGTCGGGAAGACGTCGATGTCCTCGATCTCGAAGCCGACGCGCACGAATCCGGCGTCGATCTCCTCGGCGGTCGCCGACCAGGTCGGGTCGCCGGCTCGCAACACCTCGGTGTACCAGGACTGTGGGGCACGCACGTCAATCAGCTACTTTCGATCGTTTGCGGTGTCGGGTGGCGCGATCAGATCGCAGGGCCGAACGGCAGGGAGAAGCGGACGTCACCCTCGACCATGTCGCGCATGTCGGAGATGTCATTGCGGAACTGCAGGGTGCGTTCCAGACCCATCCCGAAGGCGAATCCGGAATAGACGTCGGGATCGATTCCGCTGGCGCGCAACACATTCGGGTTCACCATGCCGCAACCTCCCCACTCCACCCAGCCCGGGCCGCCCTTCTTGGCGGGGAACCACACGTCGACCTCGGCGGACGGCTCGGTGAACGGGAAGTAGCTTGCTCGCATCCGCGTCGTGGTCTCCGGACCGAACAGTGCCCGCGCGAAGACCTCGAGGGTGCCGCGCAGATTGGCCAGCGTCAGGCCCTTGTCGACGGCGAGACCCTCGATCTGGTGGAACACCGGCGTGTGGGTGGCGTCGAGCTCGTCGGTCCGGAAGGTGCGCCCCGGACATGCGACGTAGATCGGGACGTCGCGGGTGAGCATCGACCGCACCTGAACCGGGGAGGTGTGGGTGCGCAGCACCTGTCGCGACCCCTCGGGCGCGATGTAGAACGTGTCCTGCATCGAGCGAGCGGGGTGATCGGGCAGGAAGTTCAAGGCGTCGAAATTGTGGTGCTCGGTCTCGACCTCCGGACCTTCGGCGATCTCCCAGCCCATCGCGACGAAGACATCGGCGACCTGCTCGGAGATGACCGTGATCGGGTGACGGGCACCGAGGGGGCGTCGACGGCTGGGCAGGGTCACGTCGACCGATTCGGCGACCAGGACGGCAGCATCCCGCTCCGCCTCGAGTTGAGCGGTCCGCGCGTCCAAGGCCGCCGACACCCGACCGCGAACCTCGTTGACGGCCTTGCCCGCCGACGACCGCTGGTCCTTCGGCAGACTGCCGAGCGCGCGCCGGGCCAGTGCGATCGGTGAGCGGTCACCGAGGTGCGCGGTCTTCGCGAGCGCGAGGGCATCGAGATCGCCCGCCGCCTCGAACGCCGACACCGCGGCGGAGGCGGCGGCGTCGAGTTCCGATGGTTCCGGGAACCGCAGGTCCTCGGAACCCTGGTCGGCGGGGCGGTCGGCTGAGCTGGCCACGGGTGGTGATCTCCTCGGTGTCGTCACGTCCGGATTGTCACGTCTGGCGGATCACGCAATGCGCGACGGCGGACATCGACATCCCAGACTAGTCGACCCGGTGTGGACCCAGCGGCGCAGGTCGTTGCGTCCTCACGGGCGCGCGGTCTCACTCCGACGACGCCGACCGACGATGCTGGATGCGAGCCGCCGCATAGAGGCAGATCGCGCTGGCCGCAGCAAGATTGAGGCTTTCGGCGTGGCCGTGGATCGGAATGGCGATGCGGTGGTCGGCGTCGGCGAGCAGGGTGTCGGGCAATCCGTGGGCCTCGTTGCCGAACAGCCAGGCGACCGGTCCGGTGAACACGTCGTCGGCGTCATCGAGGCTCAGTTCGCCGTCGGCCGCGGTGGCCAGGGTGAGGATGCCGCCGGAGCGCAGTGCGCTCAGCGCGGCGGTCGTGTCTGATTCGCGCACCACCGGGATGTGGAAAACACTTCCCGCGCTCGCGCGGACCGCCTTCCCGTTGTGCGGGTCGACGGCGTCACCGAGCAGGACGACCGCATCGGCGCCCATCGCGTCGGCGCATCGGATCAGCGTGCCGACGTTGCCGGGCTCACGCGGCTCGACGGCAACGGCGAGCAACCGGGGCGATCCGGCGAGCACGTCGTCGAGTTCGACGGTCAGGAGATCGCATTCGGCGAACACCCCCGGCGCCGTGGTGGTCTCGGCCAGTTTTGCCGCGGCACGGTCGGACAGCCGGTATACGGGCACGGAGTGTGCTCTCGCCCGATCGAGAAGCTCGCCGAAACGATCCTCGGCGTCGTCGCGGACCAGCACCGAGCGCGCGCGGCCGGTCGCCAACGCGGCGTCGACGGCGTTGGCGCCCTCGACGAGAAACCGCTTCTCGGTGCGGCGTGTGGCAGACCTGTGCAGCTTCGCCAACGACACGACCCGCGACGAGCGTTCCGAGAGAACGTCCGTCACGGGTCGTGTGTTGTCGGTCTGCACCAACTCGAACTACGTGGTGATCAGGCGGCCGGCGCGTTGACGTCGGCGGGCAGCGCCTTGCGCGCGACCTCGACGAGACCGGTGAAGGCCTCGGGGTCGGTGACGGCGATGTCGGCGAGCACCTTGCGGTCGACCTCGACACCCGCGGCCTTGAGGCCCTGGATGAAGCGGTTGTAGGTGATGTCGTTGGCGCGGGCCGCGGCGTTGATGCGCGCGATCCACAGCTTGCGGAACTCACCCTTGCGGGCGCGACGGTCCCGGTAGGCGTAGGTCAGCGAGTGGAGCTGCTGCTCCTTGGCCTTGCGGTACAGGCGCGAACGCTGACCGCGGTATCCCTTGGAGGCCTCCAGGGTCGTCCGACGCTTCTTCTGGGCGTTGACAGCCCTTTTCACGCGTGCCATTTAGTCAATCCTCTTCTCGGTGGTGGTCAGGGCGTCAGCGGTTGAGCAGGCGCTTGATGCGCGGTGCGTCGTTCTCGCTCACAACGGTCGTGCCGTCGAGACGACGGGTCCGACGGGAGGGCTTGTGCTCGAGCAGGTGGCGACGGTTGGCCTTCTGGCGCACGATCTTGCCGCTGCCGGTCACCTTGAAGCGCTTCGCGGTGCCCTTGTGGGTTTTGCTCTTCGGCATGTGTCTTCCTTCGTTTGGGCGAACTCCAGCGGCGCCCGCTCCGGCGGGCGCGCTGGGTTCGCAGTGGTCTGTCCGTGCGTCGACGCCCGGGGCAGTCGACGCCGGTGTCGACTAGCTCGTGGCGTCGGCGCCGTCGTCGCCGGCCTGGCGAGGCGGGCGTTGCGACTGCTGCTGCGCCTTGACGCGGGTCTTCGCACCCTTGTGCGGGGCGAGGACCATCGTCATGTTCCGTCCGTCCTGCTTGGCCGAGGTCTCGATGAAGCCGTAGTCGGCGACATCGTTGCCGAGACGCTGCAGGAGCCGGAATCCGAGCTCGGGTCGCGACTGCTCGCGGCCACGGAACATGATGGTGACCTTCACCTTGGACCCGTCCTTCAAGAACCGGATGACGTGACCCTTCTTGGTCTCGTAATCGTGGTCGTCGATCTTCGGGCGGAGCTTCTGCTCCTTGATGACGGTCATCTGCTGGTTACGACGCGCCTCGCGCTGCTTCTGGGCGGCTTCGTATTTGAACTTGCCGTAGTCCATGATCTTGCACACCGGCGGGCGGGCGTCGGGTGCGACCTCGACCAGATCCAGATCGGCCTCGTAGGCCAGGCGGAGCGCATCTTCAACACGCACGATGCCCACCTGCTCCGAATTCGGTCCGACGAGTCGGACCTCCGGTACGCGGATGCGCTCGTTGATGCGGGTCTCAGTGCTGATGGGGCCTCCTTGATAATTCCGAACAGGTCGGCCGCCGCGATGAGTCGGGCGCAGGAGGAGAAGGCCTCAGCAAAAAAGCCCCGGCGATGATCTCCGAGAGATCGTCGGCAGGGCTCCAACGCCGACCGATCCACTCGAATACGCTGGGCGCATCCAGCCCACGCAGCCATACGGCTGACCTGGGCCTTTGGGACCGGACCGTACAACTGCGCCAATGGCGCGTCGTAGCGGTGGGAGCCTGACTCCACTTGCAACCCCGGCGAACCGGGGCGGTCGTGCTATGGAAGTCTAACAGTCATGACCGGAAACACCTATTCGCCCTCCGCCGACGCCGCAGGTGACGGGCCTGCCGACGGGACGCGAGGTACCGGGCCGACCGAGTCGAACCCTTCCATTGCCGCCGATGACAACATTCGCGACCTGGCCGATATTCCGGCGATCGAGGTCATCACCAAGTCCATCGTGATGCTCATGAGCGCGTCGGCGGAGAAACTGGGACTCGCCGAGGGTGCTTCGGAGTCCGATGTGGACCTCGACGAGGCCCGGCGGCTCATCCACGCACTCGCCGGACTGGTCGACGCTTCACGCGCCGACCTCGGCATCCACGCCGCACCCATCCGCGATGGACTCAAGCAACTGCAACTCGCCTTCCGCGAGGCGAGCGCATACCCGGACGAGCCCGGCGAAGGACCGGGCGAGAAGTACACCGGGCCGGTGCGCGACCGCCGGCGCTGAGACGGCGTCGCGAGGCGTTCCGCTCATCGTGCGCCACCGACCCCCAACCCGGTTGCGCCGACTCACACCGCACTCGTCAGTCCCTGGGGCGCAACGCGATTCGGGTCTGTGAGCCACCGGCCCCGCCGTCGGATTTGACCCTGCGAAGAAAGCGATCGAGGTCCGCAGTTCCCGACACCCGGATGCGCAGCAGGTAGTCGAACAAGCCGGTCACGTGAACGGCGTCGAGCACCGCCGGATCGTGCCCGGCCCAATCCAGGAATCCCTCCGAGTCGACGCCCTCGCGTAACCGGATGTCGACGAAGGCCTCGATCGAGGTGACCGGGACGTCGACATCGGCGGCATCGGCGAGCACCGCTCGATACCCGAGGATCACGCCGTCACCTTCGAGTCGCCTGACGCGGGAAGCCGCAGCGTTTGTACTCAGGCCCACGACTCGACCGATGTGACTGAACGATGCTCGGCCATCGGTGGCAAGAATGCCGAGAATCTGTCTGTCGATGTCGTCCATACAGAAAATTGTGCACTCCGCTGCTCAATCTCTCCTCTGCGTCCGTCCGGCGCCTCAGGGTCAACGGCATGAGGGAGGTGGCGAGTGCGATGGGTATGGGTCTTCTGGCCGGGCTCGGCGTGGCGATGCCACTCGGGGCGATCGGGATTCTGTTGATCCACGAAGGTGTCAGCGCGGGCATTCGCCACGGACTGCCTGCGGCTGCCGGGGTCGCCTCGGTGGACGGTCTCTACGCGCTCGCGTCGGTCGTCGTCGGAAACATCGTGGCACCGGAGGTCCGCCGACTCGGTGCGCTCCCCGAGGTGCTCGGCGGAGTGGTTCTCATCGTCATCGCGGTGGTGGGCATCCGACGTCGATCCCCGACAGCGACGACGGCGTTGCCGAATCGGCGGACCCGAACCGGCGGCCGATTCCTGGTGTTCTTCGGTTTGACCGCGATCAACCCGGCGACTTTCGTCTACTTCTCTGCAGTGGCGGTCTCCACCGGTCCGCTGCCTCCCGTGGCGCGGATCGCATTTGTCGTCGGGGTCATCGCGGCCTCGCTGAGTTGGCAGTCCGGACTGGTGACCGTGGGTGCGCTACTCGGATCCAGAGTGGGTTCTCGACTCCGGCGCGGGCTGACGATCACGGGGTATGTCGTCGTCGGTGTCCTGGGCGCTGCGTTGGCCGTGGCGGGTATGGCTCACCCATGACCGCCGGGCCAAGAGCCCGGCGCAGCATGAAGGTCACACACCACCACCGCGTCCACGGCGGTGCCGGCATCGGCCACGATCTCCCCTGCGGACGAGACAATCGCCGAATGCGCGGCCGGCAGGTCGTAGCCGCCGCCCGTTCTGCCGGCAGCACTCGCCATCGCCACCGGCGACCGACACACCTCGGCGATCCGAGCCGCGCGCCGGCGTTGCTCATTCAGTTCCCACCTGTGGTGGACCACGCCGCAGGCGTACAGATCGATATCGAGCGCAGCCGTGTCGGCCACGTGCGCTGCCACCCCGGTGTCGCGGCAGATACCGAGCCCGATCGACCATCCCTGCACCGTGATGGCACAGGGCCCCGGCCCGGCCGCGAAGTGCGGACTCTCGTCCGCACCGGGGAAGCACTTCCGATAGACCGCCGATGTCGTCGTCGAATCGACGCGGAGGACAGCAATGTAACGTTGCCCGTTCTCGCTGATCGGCGCGCCGATCAGCGCCGTGCACCCGCTGTCGTGGCAGGCGTCGGCGATCACCCCGAGTTCGGTCGCGTCGACGGCGACATCGCGTGCGTCGAGGTGATACCCGGTGAGAGACAGTTCGGGAAAAACGATCAGGTCGGCGCCGGCACGCCGGATCAGACCGGCGTGGCGACGCGCGCTATCCCTCAGTGACGAACCGTCACCCGGCTGCGCCACCGCTACCCGCAGAACCGAGCCGTCGACCGCCATCTTCTCAGTGTGAGGCGCTCGGTACCTGTCCGCACACCGTCTCCGGTCCCGGTTCGTTCGTCACCGCTCGGCAAGCGCATACAGCCGTCCCCGGGCGCGCATAGGGTGGAGGTCATGACGGAATCTGGCGAGTCGGCATCCTCCCCCACCGGGCCCGGTGGACCCGAGGACGAGATCATCGACGCCGAGGTGGTCGTACCACCCACGACGCCCGGACAGTTCGCCGGCACGCCGTCGATCCCGGACCCCGACTACACCGAATCCGGTGTTCCCACATTCGATTTCGTGCGCGACAAGATCGAGAATCGGATCGCGACGGCGATCGGGTCACAAGAGCTGGCCGAAGGGACCCCCGAAGGTCAGCAGGTGGACGAGATGATGCGCAAGCGCGATGAGGCCGCGAAGAAACGACTCGAGGAGATCCGGAAGTCGATGGGTGGGTGACGCGATGGCACCTCCACTCCAAGCGGTGATGCGAGAGATGTTCACGCGAATGGTGGAGGCCAAGAACATCTCGATGGTGGATAAGTACTACGACCGAGATTTCATCCTCGTCACCAATGGCCAGACGCAGGACTACGACGCCTTCCACGCCGGCCATGCGCGCGTCTATTCGACGCCCATCACCTACTCGGTGCGTTACGACGACGAGGCATGGGTCGAGGATTCCGATCGCCTCGCAGGGCGACTCTGGATCACGACGAAACGTCCCGACGAGGCTGCCACCGACATCGAAGTGATGTTCGTCGCGACGTTCCGAGGTCGACGCATCCACCGCCTGTGGGAGTTGACCTGGCCGAACTGGAGCTCGATGAAAGCCTTCGACAACTACGACGACTGACCGCTACGAGCGCCGTCGGCGGATACGTGAGCGCTGTCGGCGAACTGAAGGGCGCCGTCAGCCGGCTGAGGCGACCCGCTCGTCGTCGAGGATCTCGGCGAGGAACTTGCCGGTGTGGCTCTCCGGGGTGTCGGCGATCTCCTCCGGAGTGCCCTCCGCGACGACCAGGCCGCCCCCGGTTCCACCCTCGGGCCCCATGTCGATCACCCAGTCGGCGGTCTTGATCACGTCGAGATTGTGCTCGATGACGATCACGGTGTTGCCCTTGTCGACCAGTCCGTTGATCACCGCGAGCAGTTTCTTGATGTCCTCGAAGTGCAGGCCGGTGGTCGGCTCGTCGAGGATGTAGACGGTGCGTCCCGACGACCGTTTCTGGAGTTCGGCGGAGAGCTTCACGCGTTGCGCCTCACCGCCGGACAAGGTCGGCGCCGGCTGCCCGAGCCGGACGTAACCGAGCCCGACCTCGACCAGTGTCTTGAGGTAGCGGTGAATCGAGGTCACCGGCTCGAAGAACTCGGCGGCCTCCTCGATCGGCATGTCGAGAACCTCCGAGATGGTCTTGCCCTTGTAGTGGACCTCGAGAGTTTCGCGGTTGTACCGCGCCCCGTGGCACACCTCGCATGGCACGTAGACATCGGGCAGGAAGTTCATCTCGATCTTGATCGTGCCCTCACCGGTGCACGCCTCGCACCGGCCGCCCTTGACGTTGAACGAGAACCGACCCGGCTGATAGCCGCGCACCTTGGCCTCGGTGGTGGCTGCGAACAGGGTTCGGATCTTGTCGAAGACGCCGGTGTAGGTCGCCGGGTTGGAACGCGGGGTGCGTCCGATCGGCGACTGGTCCACCTGAACGAGCTTGTCGAGGTTTCCCAACCCGTTGACCCGCGTGTGCCGGCCCGGGACCTGTCGAGCGCCGTTGAGCTTGTTGGCGAGGACCGTGGCGAGTATGTCGTTGACCAGGGTCGATTTCCCCGATCCGGACACTCCCGTCACGGCGGTGAGCACACCGAGCGGGAACGTCACATCGATGCCCCGCAGATTGTGTTCGCGCGCCCCGACAACCGTGATGTGCCGGTTCTTGGTGATCGGCCGTCGGATCGCCGGCACCGGAAGGGTGTCTCGACCCGCAAGATAGTTGCCCGTCAACGACTTCCGATTCTTGAGCAGTTCCTTGTAGCTGCCCGAGTGCACGACCTCACCACCGTGTTCACCGGCCCGGGGGCCGATGTCGACGATCCAATCGGCCGCGCGGATGGTGTCCTCGTCGTGTTCGACGACGATCAGCGTGTTGCCGAGATCGCGCAAGCGGGTCAGCGTGTCGATGAGTCGTCGGTTGTCGCGCTGGTGCAGCCCGATCGACGGCTCGTCGAGGACGTAGAGCACCCCGGCCAGCCCTGCACCGATCTGGGTGGCAAGGCGGATGCGTTGTGCTTCGCCACCGGACAACGACCCGGCCGCGCGTTCGAGCGACAGGTACTCCAGGCCCACGTCGAGCAGGAACCGGATGCGAGCCTGTACTTCTTTCAGAACGCGGCCGGCGATCGCCTTCTGCCGGGCATCGAGGGACAGACCGTCGAGGTACGTCGCACATTCGGAGATCGAGAGTTCGCAGACCTGCGCGATCGATCGGGGCCCGTCGGTCGGATGGTCGAGGGTCACCGACAGGATCTCCGGTCGCAGGCGGGCCCCACCACACGCGGGGCACGGCACGTCGCGCATGTACCCCTCGTAACGCTCCTTCATCTGCTCGGACTCGGTCTGATCCATCCGCCTGCTGAGGAAGGCCATCACGCCCTCGAACTCGGTGTAGTACGAGCGGGTGCGGCCGTATCGGTTGCGGAACTTGACGTGAACCTGATGGTCACTGCCGTTGAGCAGCGCGTTGCGTGCCTTGGCGGGCAACTTCTTCCACGGGGTGTCGACGTCGAAACCCATCTGGTCGGCCAGGCCGCCCATCAGTCGCAGGAAGTAGTCCGCATTGTGTCCCGACGACCACGGCGCGATCGCGCCGTCCGACAAGGCGAGATCGGGGTCGGGCACGACGAGATCCTCGTCGATCTCCTTGCGGACGCCGAGACCGTCGCATTCGGGACATGCTCCGTACGGGGAGTTGAACGAGAACGATCGGGGCTCGAGATCGTCGATCGCGATGGGGTGCCCATTCGGGCAGGCCATCCGCTCGGAGAAGCGTCGCTCGCGGTGCGGATCGTCGGCGTCGAGGTCGACGAAGTCGAGCACCACGATGCCGTCGGCCAGGCGCAGCGCCGTCTCCACCGAGTCGGTCAATCGCTGCTTGGCATTGCTCTTGACCACCAGGCGGTCCACGACGACCTCGATGTCGTGCTTCTCCTGCTTCTTGAGTTTCGGCGGCTCCGCCAATGGATGGACCTTGCCGTCGATCCGCGCACGGGAGAAGCCCTGCGTCTGGAGTTCGGCGAACAGATCCACGAACTCGCCCTTGCGGGTACGGACGACCGGCGCCAAGACCTGGAAGCGGGTGCCCTCCCCCATCTCGAGAACCTGGTCGACGATCTGCTGGGGTGTCTGTTTGGCGATCTCCGCGCCGCACACCGGGCAGTGCGCCTTGCCGGCGCGCGCGTAGAGCAGTCGCAGGTAGTCGTATACCTCGGTGATCGTGCCGACCGTCGACCGCGGATTGCGGTTGGTCGACTTCTGGTCGATCGAGACCGCCGGGGACAAGCCTTCGATGAAGTCGACGTCGGGTTTGTCCATCTGGCCCAGGAACTGACGCGCATATGCCGAGAGCGACTCGACGTAGCGGCGCTGGCCCTCGGCGAAGATCGTGTCGAAGGCCAGCGAGGACTTCCCCGACCCGGACAGACCGGTGAAGACGATCAGACTGTCACGCGGCAGGTCCACGTCGATTCCGCGCAGGTTGTGCTCACGGGCTCCGCGGACGATCAGGCGATCAACCACTGCATTCCTATCTCAAGAACTCGAATGTCCGGGCGCATGGCGCCCCGCGCGCATGACCGTAGCGGGAGCCACCGACAAATTCCGGGGAGAGTGGGTCGTACGCACCGGACAGGCTTTCCGGCACGCCACGGATCCACGATACGCGGGGCGCGTGAATGTCTAGGGTTGGGTGTTATGACCTCGAACGATCTGGCGATCTCCGACGACTACACCGGCGACCTGTCCGAGAGTGGCCCCCAACGCCGCACGCTGTCCCACGCGACCATCACCAAGATGTCCGTCGGCCCGATGGACAACAACACCTACATCATCACCTCGACATCCTCCGGTGAGCAGTTGATCATCGATGCCGCCAACGACGGCGACGACATCCTCGCCGTCCTGCGCGAACTCGGCGGCTCCCCCACCCTGATCTTCACCACCCACCAACATTTCGACCACTGGCAGGCTCTCGAGCAGGTCGCCACCGCCACCGGTGCACCGACCGCTGCCGGCCGCATCGATGCCGACGAATTGCCGGTCCGTCCGGACACGCTGGTCGACGATGGCGACCAGCTCACCGTCGGCGACCTCACGTTCACGGCGATCCATCTCGTCGGCCACACCCCGGGCTCCATTGCGCTCGCCTTCACCGATCCCGCCGACGGCGTCGTGCACCTCCTCACCGGCGATTCGCTGTTCCCCGGTGGAGTCGGGAAGACCTGGCAACCGGGTGATTTCGACACCCTCATCGACGACGTCTCGACCAAGGTCTTCGATCGTTTCCCCGATTCCACCGTCGTCTATCCCGGGCACGGGAAGGACACCACGTTGGGCGCCGAGCGACCTGCGCTGCCCGAGTGGCGCGAGCGGGGCTGGTAACTGTTCCTTGCGCAATCCCCGGCGCGCTGCCCACGACGGGTAGCCTCGATGAGGCGCCATATCGACCGAGCTGATTCGAGAACACGGGTCGGCCACCGTCGGGCGTCCGGCTCCGCACGCAGACCGAACGAAGGGCAGTGTCACTGATGATTCTTCGCCGTATCGCCCGTCCCATGCTCGCCACCGTGTTCATCGCGTCGGGTGTCGACGCGTTGCGCAAGCCGACCGGCCGCGCCGAGATGGCGGGTGATTTCATCGAGAGTTCCTTGAATGCCCTGCCCGAGAACGTTTCCGCCGCTGTCCCCCACGACCCCGAGTTGCTGGTGCGGATCAACGGCGCCGTGCAGGTCGGTGGCGGATTGTTGCTCGCGACGGGCAAGTTCCCGCGAATCGCCGCACTCGGTCTGGCCGGGTCGCTGGTACCGACCACCTTTGCCGGCCATCCCTTCTGGCAGGAGACCGATCCGGCCAAGCGCAACCTCCAGCGCACACAGTTCCTCAAGAACGTCAGCCTCGCCGGTGGACTGCTGATCGCCGCAGCGGACACCGAGGGCAAGCCCTCGCTCGCGTGGCGCGGAAAGCGCAAGGCCAGTGCCGCGACCGCCGCGGTCACCGCGGCCCTGCCGGTCGGCGCGAAGGCCGGCTCCTCAGCGTGGGATTCGATCGTCGAACGCACCCATGAGGGTGCATCGGTCCTCGGCGAGAAGTCCGAGGAGGCCGCCGAACTGCTCCGCGACCGCGCCCCCGAACTCGCCGAAGCCGCACGCGAACGCTCCACCGAATGGGCCGACAAGGTCCGCGACCGCGCCCCCGAACTCGCCGAAGCCGCACGCGAACGCTCCACCGAATGGGCCGAGAAGATCGGCGACCGTTCCGCCGAGGTCGCCGAGCTCATCGGTGACCGCGCACCGGAGTTGGCGGATTCGGCCAAGTCGCTGGCCGCGACCGCACAGGACAAGGCGGAGGCCGGCCGTCGCCGCTGGCGAAAGGCCGTGTCCTGACCCTGCCGCCCCGGCATCGATCCCCCACCGTCACGGGGAGCCTCGATCCTCATCTGTACCCCTGGTGCGACGAGCTCGTCGTCCCGACGTCGTCGGTATGTCCTCCGACGACGTCGGGAGTGGCCACCCTCGTGGTCGCCGTCGGTTCCAACACCTCGCCAGAAGTGCTGCGCCGCAAGTTCGTCGATGCAGGACTCGACACCGCCGACCTCCTCGACAGAGTCGTGCGGGTGTGGGTGGCCGACCTCGACGTCACCCACTCGGCGCACGTCGCCCGACGCGGCTACATCCCCGCGGCCCCCTATCGCCGACCAGGCGCCCGACTGGCCACCACCGCCGCATGGCTCGAGCCGGCACACCTTGCGGCACTCGACTCCACCGAACCCAACTACCATCGAATGACCGTGAGCTCGACGTCACTTTCCCTGCGCCCCGATGGGCCGGCACCATCCATGGGTTTCCAGCTCCCCGCGACCTTCTGCCTCTACGTCTCCCGGCACGGGGTGCTCGGCGACAGCCCGGACTCGTTGGCGCCCTTCGGCTCCCAGGCCGATGTCTTCGGCTGGCTGGACCGACGCCTGGGCTTGGGTCTGTCCACCGACTCGGCAGCAACCTGCGCCGGGCTGGCGGACACCGACCGGGCGACCCGACTCGTCGAGTGCATCCGTGCGGCGTGTCTGGTCCAGGACGCTGGTCTCACCAAGGTTGCGGAGGCCCGATGAGTTCGTCACCCGCACGCACCGACGACCCCCGCACCGTCGAGGAGCAGACACACCTCGATCTGGTCTACGCACGGCTCGACCGCATGCGCGCCACCACCCGCAAGCGCCTCGCAGCAACCCTGCGCGAGTCCGGCGGGACGCCGCAGGCGCAGTCCGAACGCGAGTCCTACGAGCGGATGTACGTCGACGATCTCACCAAATTCGATGCCGCCGAACACAATCTGTATTTCGGCAGACTCGATCTGGAGGATGGCGAGACCCGGCGGATCGGCCGGATCGGGATTCTCGACGACGATGACGCCGACACCACCCTGCTACTCGACTGGCGGGCACCACTGTCACGGGCGTTCTACCTCGCCACGCCCGCCGCACCGGAGGACGTCGCCCGGCGCCGGCACATCCGCACCCGAAATCGCTCGGTGCAGGCGGTCAACGACGAGCTCCTGACCGCCGGCGATGCGTCCGCCGAGGATTTCGGTCATGGCGATGTCGTCAACGAGTCGGCGCTCGTCGCCGCGTTGAACACCGCACGCACCGGTGAGATGACCGACATCGTCGAGACGATCCAGCGCGAGCAGGACCTCATCATCCGCTCCACCCATCGCGGGGTGACCGTGATCCAAGGTGGCCCGGGTACCGGCAAGACCGCCGTGGCGCTGCACCGCGCGGCTTACCTGCTCTACACCCATCGTGAGATCCTTTCGCGGAGTGGCATTCTCATCATCGGACCGAACAGTGACTTCTTGGACTACATCGGCCAGGTGCTGCCATCCCTGGGCGAGTCGGGCGTGTTGCTCGCGACCATCGGCGAGTTGTTCCCGGACGTCCATGCCCGCGCCGACGAACCGCGGACCACTCGTGAGGTGAAGGGCAGACTTGCGATGCTCGACGTCCTCAAACGTGCGGTGCGTGCCCGGGAGTCCTTGCCGCGCACCTCGATCCCGGTCACCTTCGAGGGTTACACGGTCGAGATCGACAGCGAGCTGATCAAGGCCGCCCGCGGGAAGGCACGGTCCTCCCGACGCGCCCACAACCAGGCGCAATCGGTGTTCTTGCGCTCCGCGCTCGACGCTCTGGCGGCACGCCACGCCGCGACGATCGGCTCAAGCCTGCTCGACGGTTCCCAGATGCTCAGTTCCTCCGACATCGCCGACATCCGTGCCGATATGTCCCGTGACACCGACATCCGGGCGACACTGCTCGACTTCTGGCCGACCCTGACCCCACAGGACGTGCTGCGAGATCTCTTCGCGAACAAAGCCGCCCTGCGCAAGTGCACACCCGGGTGGAGCGACGAGGAACGTGCCGCCCTGCATCGAAGCCCCGCCGAGGACGCGTCCGATCTCACCCCCGCCGATGTCCCGTTGCTCGATGAGCTCGCCGAGCTGATCGGGTACGGCACCGCCGAGGCCCAGGCGCGGGAGAAGGAGCAGTGGCGCCGTCAACTCGCCGAGGCCCAGGACGCCCTGGATATCCTCACCGGTTCTGCGCCACAGGATCTCGAGGACGAGCTGGACCCCGAGATCCTCATGGCCTATGACCTGATCGACGCCGAACAGCTCGCGGCACGTCAGACCCAGACCAGTCGCGCGACCACCGCGGAACGTGCGTACGGGGACCGGACGTGGACGTTCGGCCATGTGATCGTAGACGAGGCGCAGGAACTCTCCGCGATGGCGTGGCGAATGGTGATGCGTCGCATACCCAACCGGTGGATGACGATCATCGGCGACACCGCTCAGACCGGGGACTTGGCCGGCACCACCTCGTGGAGTGAGGTACTCACACCGTATGTCGCCAACCGCTGGCAGCTGCGGGAACTGACCGTCAATTACCGCACGCCCGCCGAGATCATGACCTACGCGGCGCGCGTGCTGAGCCGGGTCGATCCGGGGGCCACCGCCCCGACGTCGTTGCGCAGGAACGGAATCGAGCCCGTGGCCATCCGCACCGAGCCGCGTGGCCTGGCCGCGACCATCCTCGAAGCGGCCACCGCACCCGAGCTGACCGGTCTGACCGGCATCGTCGTGCCCGATGCAGTCCATCCGATGATCGCCGAGGCACTCGAGAATCTCACCGAGGCACTCGACAATGTCACCGAGGCACCGGAGACCGGCACCGACGCATCCGGGGAGGTCGCCGACCCGCGGCCACGGTTACATACGGTCACCACGTGCAAGGGACTCGAGTTCGACACCACCATCGTCGTCGAGCCGGCCGAGCTCGTCGATCAGTCGCCCCGGGGCTTCAGCGACCTGTATGTGGCGCTGACGCGAAGCACGCAGCGGCTGATCGTCATTCACAGCCGGGATCTGCCCGCGGAGCTCGCAGATCTACCGTCGGCCTGAGCCCGGACACGAACAACCGCCACACCATCGGAAACCGACAGGGCGCCCCGCTGAGCGGGGCGCCCTGTCGGCTGTGAGGAGATGCTCTCTAGGTGGTGTGGACGATCAAGACATCCGAGGTGGACTTGCGTGCGGCGTCGGCGGGCACCGAACCGAGCAGGCGGCCGGCGATCGAGTTGAGTCCTCGGTTTCCGACCACAAGGAGATCGGCCTGGACGTCGGTGACGAGCTGCAGCAGCGCGTCGACCGGTGCGCCCTTGACCGCGCGCTGCACGATCTGGGTGGCCCCGGCCTTGGTCGCCCGTTCCTTGGCCCGACGGAGGATCTCCTCGGTCGGCGAGGAGCCGGTGACCTGGTAGGCCTCGTCCTTCAGCACGTCGGCCACCTCACCGGCGGAACGGTCGTTGGGGAAATATGCGCATGCGATCACCAGTTTTGCCGACTCTCCGGCGATCGCTCCGGCGCGATCGACCGCCGCCATCGATGACTCCGAGCCATCGGTTCCGACAACCACCGTGGTATATGCGCTCATTCGTACCTCCACTACGTGTTCGGCCCCGCACTTCGCGGGCGCAACCGTCCCCCACACTTTAGGGAGCCCTGGGTGTGCAGGCTAGTGCGCCGCGGGGCGATTTGTCCCACGATCGGGCGAGGCACGCCCGTCTGCGTTACTTGATACCGGCGGCGTCCATACCTCGCAACTCCTTCTTCAGGTCGGCGATCTCGTCACGCAGGCGGCCGGCGAGTTCGAACTGCAGGTCGCGTGCGGCAGCCATCATCTGGTCGGTCAGCTGCGAAACCAGATCGGCCAGTTCGGCTCTCGGCATCGCCGACACATCACGCTTCTCGATCACACCGGCGCTGGCGGCCTTGGTACCGGACATCTCGCCCTGCGCACGTCGGCCACGGCTGGCGCTGCGGCCGGACCCGACCACCGCCGCCGAGGTGTCCTCGGCTTCCCGGTACACCTGATCGAGGATGTCGGCGATCTTCTTGCGCAGCGGCTGCGGATCGATCCCGCGCTCTTTGTTGTAGGCGATCTGTTTTGCCCGTCGGCGTTCGGTCTCGTCGATGGCGTTGCGCATCGAGTCGGTGATCTTGTCGGCATACATGTGGACCTGACCCGAGACGTTGCGCGCGGCACGGCCGATGGTCTGGATCAGCGAGGTCGTCGAGCGCAGGAATCCCTCTTTGTCCGCGTCGAGGATCGCCACCAGCGATACCTCGGGCAGGTCGAGTCCCTCGCGCAGGAGGTTGATGCCCACCAGGACGTCGAAGTCACCCGAACGCAGTTGTCGGAGTAGCTCGACGCGCCGCAAGGTGTCGACCTCGGAATGCAGGTACCGCACACGGATTCCGAGTTCGAGCAGGTAGTCGGTGAGGTCCTCGGACATCTTCTTGGTCAGGGTCGTCACCAGTACACGCTCGTCGCGGTCGGTGCGTTCCCGGATCTCGTGCACCAGATCGTCGATCTGACCCTTGGTCGGTTTCACCACGATCTCCGGGTCGACCAGTCCGGTCGGTCGGATCACCTGCTCGACGAACTCACCGTTGGACTGGCCGAGCTCGTAGGGACCCGGGGTTGCCGACAGGTAGACGGTCTGCCCGATGCGGTCGACGAACTCGTCCCAGGTCAGGGGCCGGTTGTCGACCGCCGACGGCAGCCGGAAACCGTACTCGACGAGGTTTCGCTTGCGGGACATGTCACCCTCGTACATGCCGCCGATCTGCGGGACCGTGACGTGGGACTCGTCGATCACCAGGAGGAAATCCTCGGGGAAATAGTCGATGAGTGTCGCCGGCGCGGTACCCGCGCCGCGGCCGTCGATGTGGCGCGAGTAGTTCTCGATGCCCGAGCAGAACCCCACCTGGCGCATCATCTCCAGGTCGTAGGTGGTGCGCATGCGCAGCCGCTGTGCCTCGAGGAGTTTGCCCTTGCGTTCGAGCTCCGAGAGGCGCTCCTCGAGCTCGTCCTCGATGCTCTTCATCGCCCTCTCCATGCGGTCCGGTCCCGCGACGTAGTGGGTCGCCGGGAAGATGCGCAGTGAATCCACCTGCCGCACAACGTCTCCGGTGAGCGGGTGCAGGTAGTACAACGACTCGACCTCGTCGCCGAAGAACTCGATCCGTACGGCGAGCTCCTCGTAGGAGGGGATGATCTCGACGGTGTCGCCGCGAACGCGGAAGGTGCCGCGCGTGAATGCGGTGTCGTTGCGCGCGTACTGCACGTCGACGAGCAGCCGTAGCAATGCGTCCCGATCGATCTCGTCGCCGACGGCGATCTCCACCGACCGATCGAGGTAGGACTGGGGGGTACCGAGACCGTAGATGCACGACACCGACGCGACCACCACCACGTCCCGGCGCGACAGCAGGTTCGAGGTGGCCGAGTGCCGCAGACGTTCGACGTCGTCGTTGATCGACGAGTCCTTCTCGATGTAGGTGTCGGTCTGCGCGATGTACGCCTCGGGTTGGTAGTAGTCGTAGTACGACACGAAGTACTCGACGGCGTTGTTGGGGAGCATCTCGCGCAGTTCGTTGGCCAGCTGCGCGGCGAGGGTCTTGTTGGGCGCCATCACCAGGGTCGGACGCTGGACCCGCTCGATGAGCCACGCGGTCGTCGCCGACTTGCCGGTACCGGTGGCGCCGAGTAGCACGATGTCCTTCTCGCCTGCGGCGATCCGTTTCTCCAGATCGTCGATGGCTGCCGGTTGGTCACCGGCGGGCTCGTACTCGCTGACCACCTCGAAGTGGCCCTCGGTGCGTTCGATCTCGCCGATCGGGCGGTACTCGGAGTGCGCGATCACCGGTCGCTCTGCTGCAAAGGCCATGACGCCAGGGTAAACGCGCCCTACGACAAGTGTGTTCCATGCGATCGAGCGGTGCGGGCACGGTTAGGGTCGGTGCATGTCCGACTCGGCCGGTCTCCCGTCACACGAGGTCCCGTCTCACGAGCACCTCCATCCGCCCAAACGCGAGACCTTCGACGTGCCGGCGATGACCAACACCGACAACAAGGGTTTCGTGCGGCCGGTCGAACGGTACGAGGTCACCGATTTCGGGTTGTACATGTCACGGACCGCAGACCATCCGCGGTTCGATCACCTCGAGTCGTGGCTGCTCCCCGCGCTCGGGCTCCGTGCGAACATCTTCCATTTCGTGGAGGGACATCGCACGGGTCAGCGACTCTATCTGGACGTGGGTGCTTTCGACGGCCCCGACGGCGAAGGCCGCTGGCATGCGGTGGACTGGTATCTCGATCTCGTCGATGTCCCCGGAACCCCCTTGGAGCTGATCGACGTCGACGAGCTCTTCGCTGCACATCGCGCCGGGTTGCTGACCACCGATGACTGCGTGGCCGCCGTGGGGATCGCCACGCGAGCCCTCGCCGGTGCCGCCGAGCACGGCCATGACGTCGACGCATGGCTCGACGCCGCGGTCGGCGGGCGAGTGTTCTGGCTGGATCGTCCCTGAGTCCTGCTCAGACCGTTCGGTCGCCGTGCAGGAGCAACTGCGCCATCTCGTCGAGTGCCCAGCCGGTCTCGCTCGGTCGGAGCAGCCAGACCATGTCGAACCGGTCGTCGGGCCAGTCGCGTGGGCTCGGGGTGACCTTTCCGAACTCCTGGATCAGGCCACGGATTCGGTGGTGCTCCCAGCTGATCAGCGTCACCCCGGTCTGCCCACGCACGAAGGCGGCCGCACCGCTCAGGTCGTCCTGGGTGAATCGGGTGACCGGCTCGACGCCCAGCCGC